>DATJCP010000024.1:0-15765 GCA_035514715.1 Candidimonas sp. | reverse complement strand
GTGGGTATCGTTGATTTTCTTGAAATGGTCCAGGTCCAGCATAAGCAGGGACATGGAGGGCTGCGACTGCGCCTCGTTAAGTTGCTGCAGGTTGTGCGCCAACGCGCCGCGATTCAGCAGCCCGGTAAGCGAGTCGTGTGTAGCTTCACGGTACAGGCGTAGCAGCAGGCCAAGGTGGAAATAGTTGGCAGTCAGCGCGACGACCAGCAAGGCTGTCAGCAGCCAGATCTGTTCCCATCCCGTCGGGGTCATCCAAGTGCCGGCCAGGTGCTGGGACAAAATATGCAGGCCTATCAACGTTATTCCCGCCAGCGCTGATTCGGCCAGCGTGAAGGGGAAAATACTGAGCGTTGCAACCAATAAAAAAGGAATGAAGCTATAGCCCACCAGCTTGTTTGCTTCGCCCGGCGGCAGGGTGAGCAGCACCAGGGCATAAAATGCGGCGGGCAAGGCGATCAGCAGACCAGCGGACAAGCGTATTCGCGAAACTAGGGCCCGGCTGCGGCGGGCAATGACAATGGTGGCGATCAATCCGGCCATCAGAAAGAATCGGCCTGGTGTTGTGTAGGCCAGCGTAGCGGGCGGCAGCACAATGGCGTCAATGGCGATCCATAGCGGCGTCAGGATGGCGAATATCATTCCGACCACCAGCACACGGCTGCGCAGATAGTCGCCGCGCGCGTAGGCGAAGTCTTTCGAGTGGCTGCGGCTGCTGAGTGTGTCTTGAATGGAGCTGATGCCGACCGCCTTGATGCCGGCAAACATGCCGGGGGCGGATTTTGTAGCGGCTTGGCCTTCGCGCTGTTGTGTGGCGGGAACCGGCAGGCTTTCGACAGGATGGGAAGACGGTTCTGGATGCATTCTGCTCTATGTGCAAGGCCTGGTTAAGAGACACGTTGGACCATTGACCATATTTGCATGTCGGATATCGTGGAGTGTTGATTTGGATCAAGTTTGAGCGTAAGGATTCTACAGTTTTTTCATTCCGTGCGACCACTCCCAGGCAATATCGCGTTTCAGCTTGTTGTTCAGCGCTGCTGTGATCAATATGGCTATTAATGCGCCTAGCGCGGCAAGCCCCATATCTTTATGCGCATCCCAAATATCACCCTGGGTACCAAGATAGTGCATGCCCAGGTCTCCGCCAAACAGTGTGGCGGCTCCCCACTCAATTAGCTCGTAAAGGGCCGAGGTGCTCAATGTAAAGTCCAGAGGCAGGAAATACGCCCAAAAGCCGCGTACCTCGACGATGCGCAAGAAGAATTCGCGTATCGGATATGCCAGCAGCAGGCCGTACGAGAAATGCACCACGCGATCATAATTATTGCGTTCCCAGCCCAGGACGCTGTTCAACGTATGGCCGGTCAGTGAACGCCACCATTGGTCGTAAGGCACTTGTGCATAGGTGTAGTGAGACCCTATGGTGTGCAGAGCCAGGAATAGCAATATCAACAGCAGGGAAGCGTTCGAGAACCGGAACCAGCGGCGTACGCCCCATAGCAGGGCAAAGAGTGCAAGTACAAGCACATTTTCCAATACCCAGTCGGCCCTGCTGAATGGATGGATAGCCAGGGCCAGCCACAGTATGGCGTAGGCTGCGGCGGCGAGCCGCACGGTATTTTTGCTTGAAAGAAAGCGCATCATCCTGGTATTAGCGCATAAGTTTGCGCACTTGGTAAATAAGAACGCAAAGAGCTGTTGCCGCCAAGGCGCAAAACACCAGGATGGCGGCGGTCATGCCCCACAGATCGGCCAACTGTCCCACAACAATAACGGGAATGGTCGCGCCTATGTATGCAATGGAAAAGTAGGTAGCCATATTGGCGCTGCGGCGGTGCTCGTCTGCATTTTGCGCTGCAATCATGGTTGCAGCCATGAAGCACAAGCCCTGGCCGACTCCGGCAAGCACCATGCAGGCGGCAAAGGCAAAAATGCTGTCTGTGGCGACCCCCGCGCTGACGGCGCCCAGGAACATGACAAGGGCCAGCAGGCCCAGCTTCAGGCCTTTTGCTGGATGCAGGTTGCGCTGAGAGAACTGTGTGGTGGCGGAGGCCAGAGCCATGACCAGGAAAGCCACGCCGGGTACTGCCGGTCCTTGCCACGGCAGCAGGTCGTACAGGAATGAAGGAATCAATGAGGCCAGCAGGCTGCCGGTGGAGAACATCAGAAATGCTGAAATACTGGCCAGCAGGAATGGTGTTCGTGTCTGGGGGGCTGGCAGCGCCAGTTTGGGGCTGATGGATAGGCGCGCCCGTACGCCGGTTTGCTGCCTGAGCCTGTGCCGGCAGCGCCAGGTAAGGTACAGGTTCCCCAGCGCGAGGGCGGCGACGACGAAGTAAGCCAGGCGTAGCGGCGCAAAACCGGTTTGCGCCAGCAGGCCGCCCAGCAGGGGTCCCGCGCCTACTCCCAGGGCGATTGCCGCCGACGTGGTGATGGAGGCGATGCGGCGGTCTTGGTTGGGGTGAGCATCGACCAGGGCCAGTGTTCCGGCTGTTGTCAACAAACCATTGGCAAATCCGATAATAAATCGTGCTATCAGCAAGGTATTGATACTTGATGCTACGCCAGACAAGACCAGGCCTGCCGTAATCAGGCTTAAAGAAAGGCAAATGACGGCGTATCTGCCTATGGTGTCGGAAAGGCGTCCAAAGCAAAGCAGTGCGAACAGGACGCCGACCATATATAGCGCATAAATATAAGTTAGCGCACTGGGCGGTAAGTGCCATAGGGCTTGGTATACGGGGTAGAGCGGGGTGGGTAGCGAGCTGGTGGCAAACCCCAGCCCTAGCGCAAAACTGACGGCCAGGAAGCCGCCCCAACGTTGCAGGCGGGGTGGTAGTTTGGCGGCTTCAGGATGCATCGTGAATGACCCGTTAAATGTCGTTGTAGTCAGCGCCAATTCGAAACGCGCGCTTACATGCAGCGTGTGTGGCCGATGTTATAAAAATTAAGGAGCAGGCAGTAAGCCTGGAACTTTAAAGGAATTTCCATGAAGCGTAACTTCGCAATATTAGGCAGTGTGATCTTGTGTGCGGGCTTGGCGGCATGCGGCACACCTAAAGACGCTCAGGAATTGTCGCAGAAAACCGTAGAGTACCGATGCGGAGCCGGCGGGGATCAGCCCTTGAGTGTGCAATATACCTTCCAGGGCACGGAGCCGTTGGCGGCCAAGGTGGTGTACAACAATCAGGCCATTGACCTGACGCGGACTACGTCCAGCAACACGGAAGTGATAGGAAATACCTTCCGGGGCAATGGCTACACCTGGACCACGGAAAAGTTCACATCGGACAATGTGAATACGGTGAACGGCAATATGTTCACGCAAGAAACGACCCAGGTCGTCAATGGCCAGAATTCGGCTGTCAGTAATATTCTGGCGAAGGACTGCAAAGTCGTTTCGTAACTGTTAGTCGATAGCTGAGGGCCTTTGGCCCTCAGGCTGGTTGGGCTGCGTATTAGCGCAGCTCGGCCTTTAGCAGGTTTCGTGTCACTTCCCAGCCTTTGCTGTGGTGGGCGCGCAAAAGTTCACGCAATAGCAGCCCATCGCGCCGAAATAGCGCTTCCAGTATCTGCTCGTGTTCGGCGACGGCTTTGCGCCATCGCGAGTGCTCGATATTTCCCGCATACCGATACCGCTTGATATGCAATGACTCTGCCCGGTAGATCCGTGACAGCGCGGAGTTATGGGCGCCGTCGACAATCAGCTGGTGGATCTGTTGGTTGATTTGAAAGTACATCATCAAGTTCTGCTGCTGGAACGAGTGAATCATTTCTGCATGCAATCTGGCGATTTCGGCCAGTTCGGTATCGGTGATCCTGGTGCAGCTGGCGGCAGCGGCAATATTCTCCAGCCCTATCAATACCTCCATTGCCGAGTCGATATGCTCCATCGACAGCTTAGTGACAAAAGCCCCGCGGTTGGGAGTGATTTCCACCAGCCCTTCAGATCCGAGAATCTTCAATGCTTCGCGCAACGGCGTGCGCGAAAGCCCTTTTTCCTCTTCCAGAATCGAGCGTTCGGAAATCCGTTGGCCGGGCTTTAACACGCCGCTGACAATCAGCTCGCGCAAGCGGTTTACAGCGGATGAGGTCAGCGTCCCGCGGGATTTGCTGCTGGCGTCGATTGACGCGGTCTCCATAAGCGGCCTGTCTGTTTGCATGCAATAATGCTTATAATTAGGGTTTGTATGTAGATATATCAAGGCTTTCATTAATTATTGCATGCAATAATTTAAAAAGCGCTCTGCCACATGCTGGATTGACGTAATAAAACAAACAAGTATATGAACTTCCATAAGTATTTCTCAAGTATCAGCCGGCCGGTCGAGGCATGTGTTGTAGGCAGTGGCGGATTTGGCCGCAGCTTTTTGGCGCAGTGTTTGCGTACGCCCCTGCTGAAGTGCCGGGTGGCTGTCGATATTGATGCCGATGTTGTTGTGCAAGCCATGAAGGCTGTCGGCATTCCGGCGGACCAGATCAAGGTATGTGAAGACAGCGCAACGGCGCTGTCGGCCTGGAATGGCGGTTTCTATATCGCCACATCCGATCTGGCGCACGTTGCGCAACTGCCTATGGATATCGTCGTGGAGGCTACTGGCAACCCCGAGGCCGGTGCGCGCCACTCGAAGATTGCTCTGGCTAACAACCTACACTTGGCGTTAGTGTCGAAAGAGGTCGATAGCGTTGTGGGCGCTGGCCTGGCCTACCAGGCCAAGAGCCAGGGCCTGGTGGTCACGCCGGTAGACGGTGACCAGCCCAGCCTGCTGATAGGCTTGATTACGTGGGCGCAGGTGCTGGGCCTGGAAATCGTCGCGGCTGGCAAGGCCAGTGAATATGATTTTGTGTTCGACCCCGACACGGGGAAAATGAGCAGCAATGGCGTTGAGATGGACCTGCCCGAGTTCGGCTCCTTGTGGTCGTTGGGTACGGAAAACGCGCTAGGTGTTGTTCAAGCCCGTGCCGAAGCCTGCAAGCATATGCCGCAGCGTGCGGTCCCCGATTTTTGCGAAATGCTGGTGGTTGCCAATTCCACTGGTTTGGCGCCCGATGTTCCTGATTTTCACGTACCTATCCTGCGTATCCCAGAGGTCCCCGAAGTCTTGCGCTTGCGTAGCGAAGGCGGTGTCTTGGAGCAGGAAAACACGCTTGAACTGTTCCATTGCTTGCGCAAACCCGACGAACTGAGTTTTGCCGGAGGGGTTTTTGTGGTTGTCCGCTGCCACGATGCGCCGACTTGGGAGTTGCTGGCAGGAAAAGGGCATGTCGTCAGTGCCGATCAAAAAACCGCCATGTTGTATATTCCCCGCCATTTGCTGGGGCTCGAAGCGGCAACCAGCATCATCGAAGCGGCCGCGCTAGGGGTATCCAGCGGCGGTATCGACCCCAGGCCGAATCAAGACTTGGTGGGCAAGGCAACCGAGTTCCTTGCCGCCGGAACGGTGCTGGCCATGGGCGGGCATCATCACTCTATTCCCAATGTGGCGCCGGTTTTGCTGGAAGGCAAGCCTTTGGCGGCAGATCGCCCGGCCCCGTTCTATTTGATTTCGAATCGAAAGTTGCTTCGCGACGTGGCGAAAGGGCAACTTATTTGCCTAGCTGACGTTGAAGTGGATGAGGCTTCTGTCTTGCTTGAATTACGCAAGCAGCAAGATGACGTTTTTTTTCATAACCCCCGATAGCGCGCCGTAAGCGACGCATTAACCAAAAGAATAGGTATATGACTATGCAATTCAAGAAACTGATGTTGGGCATTGCTGTAATGTCGAGCTTTGCCGCTACCGCCGTTCAAGCAGAATGGGCGCCCACCAAGCCTATCGAATTCATTGCGTCTGCAGGCCCCGGCGGCGGAACAGACCAGTTTGCGCGTGTCGTGCAGTCCATCATTCAAAAATACGACCTTACGCCGACTTCTGTTGTCGTTTCCAACAAGGGCGGCGGTGCCGGCACCGAGGCTTTCGTTTATGGCGAAGGGATCAAGGGTGACGCCCATAAGCTGATATTCTCGACCAACCTGGCATGGTTGATGCCGATGATCACCAATGTCGGCTACAAAATCGAAGATATGACGCCTGTCGCCACGATGGCTGCCGATGAGTTCGTTTTGTGGTCCTCGGCTTCTGGTCCTTACAAGACAACGCAAGACTTGCTGGCTGCGGCCAAGGAAAAGCAGGGCGCCTTCAAGATGGGCGGCGCGCAATCGAAAGATACCGACCATATCCTGACACGGAAAATTGAAGATGCTACCGGGTTGAACATAACCTATGTTCCATTCAAGTCGGGTGGCGAGGTCGCAGTGCAGCTGGCCGGTGGACACCTGGACAGCAACACCAATAACCCTGGGGAAAATGTTTCCTACTGGAAGGCCGGCAAGGTACGCCCATTGTGCGTGTTTGCCGCCAAGCCATTAAGCAGCACGGACAAGGTCAACAAAGACATGTCGTGGGCTGATATTCCTTTGTGCAAGGACGGCGGTATTGCAATCGATACTTTCAACATGCCACGCACGGTATGGATGGCCGGCGGCGTCAAGCCTGAAGAAACGGCATACTACGTCGATTTGCTCAAGAAAGTTGCCGAAAAGCCCGAGTGGAAAGCCTGGTTGGCCCGCGGTGTGCAGTCCGAACTGTTCCAGTCCGGCGAGCAGCTCAATGCCTACATCAAGAAAGATATGGCTGAGCACCAGGACTTGTTCGGCAAGAACGGCTGGCTAGTCAAAAACTAATCAGGTAGTTCAACAGCAATCGGTAAGCAAGTAGGAAACCATGTCACTTATTGACCGACGTACGATGGAGCTGGCCACTGCGGCAGTCATCGGCCTCTTTGGGGGGCTGGTGGTTGCGGGCAGCCTGCAATTGAACACAGGCTGGGGGCCAGAAACCGGACCTCAGCCGGGCTATATGCCATTTCGCTTGGGCATTGCGCTGTGTATCGTCAGTGTCCTGGTTTTCCTTGATACCCTGCGCAGCCCTTCGCAAGGCGGTTTTGTAACCCGGCAACAATTGAAGTTGATGTTGTCGGTGTTCATTCCGACTGCCGTGCTGGTTGCTCTGATGCCTTTCCTGGGGTGCTATGCCCCGTCCTGGCTTTATCTGTTTTATATGCTGAAAGTGCCGGGTCACACCGGCTGGCGCAAGTCGCTATTGCTTTCCAGCCTGATCATTGTCGCTTTTTATCTGATTTTCGACATGTGGTTCAAAGTGGATCTGGCTAAAGGGCCGCTAGAGTCCTTTCTGGGTTTATAAGGAATTTTCATGACCGATTTCAGCTTGCTATGGTCTGGCTTCGACACCGCTTTTACCTTCCATCATATGGCGTTGATGGTAGGGGGCGTTTTGCTTGGCATTTTGGTGGGAGTGTTGCCCGGCTTGGGCGCGCCCAATGGGGTCACACTGCTGCTGCCCCTGACTTTTACCATGGAGCCGGTAAGCGCCATCATCTTGTTGTCCTCAATGTATTGGGGCGCGCTGTTTGGCGGTTCCACCACGTCTATTCTGTTCAATATTCCGGGCGAGCCGTCCTCGGTGGCAACCACATTCGATGGCCATCCCATGGCCAAGAATGGGCGCACTGAAGAGGCCTTGTCGACAGCTTTCATTTCCGCAGGTTTCGGCGCTTTTGTCGGGGTGGTGGTTGTTACGCTGATTGCCAACGTCATTGCCGATTTTGCACTGCAGTTCAGCCCGGCCGAGTTTTTCGCGGTATTTCTGTTGACCTTTTGCAGCTATGTGGGAATGAGCGGCGGCAAGCCTTTGAAGACCATCGTGTCGGTGCTGCTGGGCTTGATCCTGACGGCTATCGGCATGGATACGGTTTCGGGTGAGATGCGTCTTACCTATGGTGCGGCGCCGCTGGTCAATGGTGTGTCGTATCTGGCGGCGGTAATCGGCCTGTTCGGCATAGGCGAGCTGCTGGTGACGGTAGAAGAGGGCCTGGAATTCAACGGCCTGAAAGCCAAGATGAATTTCCGGATCGTTTGGCGCACGTTCTTGGGTATGCCGCGGCATGCTGTTGTATTGCTGCGCTCCACGTTAATTGGTTGTTGGATGGGCATAACGCCTGGCGGCCCAACCGCCGCGTCCTTTATGTCCTACGGTATTGCGCGGCGTTTTTCCCGCAACCGCGATAACTTCGGCAAAGGCGAGCCTGCAGGCGTTGTGGCGCCCGAGGCCGCCGACCATTCGGCCGGTGTTTCCGCGCTGTTGCCCATGCTTTCCTTGGGTATTCCCGGTTCGGCAACGGCTGCCGTGATGATGGGCGGGTTGATGATCTGGGGTTTGCAGCCTGGCCCTATGCTTTTCATTGAGCAGCCCGATTTCGTATGGGGTTTGATTGCCTCGATGTATATCGCCAATATCGTGGCGGTGGTGTTGGTCTTGTCGACTATTCCGTTTTTTGCCGCTATCTTGAAAGCGCCGTTTTCCATTATCGGGCCAGTGATCATCGTGGTTTGCCTGATCGGGGCCTATACGATCAGCAACAGGATGTTCGACGTATACCTGGCCTTGATATTCGGCGTAGTCGGCTATGTATTCAAGAAGCTGGATTATCCGATTGCACCGCTGATTCTGGCGATGGTCCTGGGCGACAAGACCGAGGATGCTTTCCGGCAGTCCATGTTGTTGTCACAAGGGTCGTTTTCCATCTTCTTCAGCAACGGGCTGGTCACGACGTTGATGGTGCTGGCCGCGGTATTGGGGTGCTGGGGGCTGATGCCCAAGTTACGCCGCAAGCGTAAGCTTGCCGCCGCCGATTAACCCCCTTCGAACCCCAGTTGATTTGGGGTTCGTCTACATTACGTTAAGCAAATGGATTCAAGCATGGGCATTAAATTAGGCTGCATTGCCGACGACTTCACCGGTGCAACGGACTTGGCTAACAACCTGGTCCAGGCGGGGATGCGGGTACAGCAGGCGATGGGTGTGCCGTCGGGGCCTTTGGCTGCCGACGTTGATGCCGTCGTGATAGCGCTTAAATCCCGCACGGTGCCTAGCGAAGACGCCATCAGCGATTCGGTCGCTGCGTTGCGCTGGCTACAGGCCCAGGGCGCGCAACAGATTTACTTCAAGTATTGCTCGACGTTCGACAGCACAAGCGAAGGCAATATCGGTCCGGTAACGGAAGCGCTCATGGATGCCATGGGTACGGACTTCACCGTTGCAACGCCGGCTTTTCCCGACAATAAGCGCACTGTTTTCAAGGGATATCTTTTTGTGGGCGATGTGCTGCTGCACGAAAGCGGCATGCAAAACCATCCGCTTACCCCCATGACGGATCCTAACCTGGTGCGGGTGATGCAGTCGCAGTGCACACGGAAAGTCGGGCTTATTGACTATGCCGTCGTGCAAAAAGGGCCTGACGCAGTTAAGGAGCGGATCGCCGCCTTGCGTAGCGACGGGGTCGGTATTGCCATTGTCGATGCCTTGTCCAACCAGGACTTGGTTGCAATGGGGCCGGCGCTTGGACAATTGCCTTTGCTGACGGCCGGCTCTGGGCTGGCCATTGGCCTGCCGCAGAATTTTGGCTTGTCGGCCAGCAGCCAGGCAGCGGCCTTGCCGCCTGTCAAAGGCGCGCGCGCTATCGTTTCCGGCAGTTGCTCGGTGGCAACCAATGCGCAGGTTGAGGCGTTCATCAAGGCGGGCCACTCGGCTTTCGCTCTGGACCCCATGCAAATTGCGGCTGACGACAATGTGGTCGAAACGGTGCTGTCGCAAGTATTGCCTTTGCTGGAAGAGGGCCCCGTCCTGATTTATTCCACTGCCGATCCGGCATCGGTCAAAGCGGTACAGGCACAGCTTGGCGTTGCCCAGGCTGGCGCCTTGGTTGAAAATACCCTGGCCGCCATTGCGCGCGGGTTGGTCGAAGGCGGCGTGGCGCAGCTTATCGTCGCCGGAGGCGAAACTTCTGGTGCCTGCGTCCAGGCGCTGGGGATTTCGCAAATGCAAATCGGCGGGCAAATAGATCCCGGCGTTCCCTGGTGTTTTGCGCATACTGATATCGCTGGAAACGAGGGCATTCATATCGCTCTGAAGTCCGGCAATTTCGGTAGCGAAGATTTTTTCGAGAAAGCATTTGCGGGCTCGGCAGCCTAAGGCTTAGGGGATGATATGAACGAAAATAAAGCGCGCGAGGAAATTTGCCGGGTGGGCAAAAGCCTGTTCGACCGAGGCTATGTACATGCCTCGGCTGGCAATATCAGTGTCCGTCTGCCTGATGGTTTCCTGATTACCCCTACTGATGCCTGCCTGGGCTTTCTTGATCCTGCCGATCTGGCCAAGTTGGATACCGATGGCAATTATGTCAGCGGCGACAAGCCCAGCAAGACGATAGTGCTGCACCAGCGTATTTATCGTGCGGCGCGGGCTTTCGACAGCAATAGCGCTTGCGTCATACACACCCATAGCAGCGCCTGCGTGGCGTTGTCGCTGCAACAGTCTTGCCGAGCCGACGCTCAGGAATTGCTTCCGGCCCTGACCCCTTACTTTGTGATGAAGGTGGGGCATGTACCTGTGATTTCTTACCATAGGCCAGGCTCTGCCGACGCAGCCGCTTTGGTCGAACAGGCCATCAACGATTACGGTAACCGGGGCACAGCCATTCGCGCCGTCATGCTGGAAAGGCTGGGGCCCAATGTCTGGCACGACACGCCAGCGGCCGCCATGGCAACGCTGGAAGAACTGGAGGAAACCGCCAAGCTTTGGCTGGGTTGCAAGCAGCAGGCCCTTCCGACTCCGCCATTGACTCCGGACCAGATTTGCGAGCTTCGCGAAACATTTGGTGCGCGCTGGTAGGCAGATGTCGGCATTTGCGGTAGGCGCTTCGTTGCCTCACTGTGTGCCAGGCCATGGCCTATAAGCCATATTCCAGACTAAACTTGGCTGTCGATCTGGGATATTTGAATCTATGCGCATACTTCTGATTGAGGATGAAAGCGAGCTTGCTCATTGGCTATCGCGCGGTCTGGCGCGCCATGGTGGGTTTATCGTCGATTGGGCAGATGACGGCGAACTGGCCGAACGCCGTCTTGCCGTGGAAGAATTCGATGCCATCGTCCTGGATCTTGGCTTGCCCGGTATGGACGGCCACACTTTCCTGATGCGCTTGCGCGCGCGTGATGACCGCACACCCGTGCTGGTGCTTACTGCTCGCGACTCGCTGGCCGAACGTATCGATACCCTGCACGAAGGCGCCGACGATTTTGTGCGCAAGCCGTTTGTCATAGAAGAACTCGAGGCGCGGCTCATTGCCTTGATACGGCGCAGCCGGGGGCGTGAACATCCTCGATTGGCGCTGGGCTCTTTGAGCCTGGATACGGGGGCGCAGCGGTTTACTGTCAATGGTCAGAACCTGCCCTTGTCGCCCCGCGAATTTGCCGTGCTCAAGGTGCTTATCCAGAAAAGCGGGGAGCCCGTTTCGAAACAACACATTCTGGATCGCATCAGTTCCGACGACAAAGAGGTCAACCTTGAGGCGGTCGAGGTGCTGATTCATCGCTTGCGCAAAAAGCTGGTCAACACCGGTACTCAAGTGGAAACACTGCGCGGCATGGGTTACTGCCTGGAGCTGGCCAGTGCTGCTTAAGCGGTTGCGGGCGGGGTCGGGCAGTCTTAAATCGATATTGCTCTGGTCTTTGGTCCCCGCATTGGTGATCTTCTTGATGATCGCTTTCTGGTTTTCCAGCCATATGCTGCGGGCTCAGATCAATATTGCGTACGATCGTTCGCTGTCGGGGGCCTTGCGGGCGATCGACCATCAGATATCCACGGCAAGCGGCGGCTTATCGATAGAACTGCCTTACGTGATGCTGGAGTTCTTCGAACTGACCGCCAACGAAAATGTGTATTACCGAGTCATGACCGAAGACGGTTTGGCCGATATCGGCAATCAGCAATTGCCTTTGCCTGGCCGAGACCTGGTTTCCGGTGTTCCGCAGTTCTATACCGCTACCTATTTGGGCGAAACCGTTCGCATTGCCGCGCTTGCCCGGACGATGAACCCGCCGCTTTATAACAATGTGGGGGGGCGGGTCATAGTCCTGGTCGGCGAAGATATCGATACCCGGGAAGTCTTCATTCAATCCATGTTGTTGCGTTCCATTGGACGCGATCTGGCGTTTGTCGCCTTGGTGGTGCTTATCGTTGTGTTCGGCGTGCTGTTTGCGGTCAGGCCGCTGACCCGTCTGCGCCAGGAGGTAGACGGGCGCCATCACGATGACCTGCGTCCCATCGAGGCCAAGGACATTCCTGCCGAAGTACAGCCTTTGGTCGCGGCCATTAATGCCCATATGGCTCGTTATGAACAGCAATCCAGGCTCCAGCATCAGTTCCTGGATGATGCTTCGCATCAGTTGCGTACCCCCTTGACCGTATTGCGTGCGCAACTGGGTTATGCCTTGCGTGAAACCGATATGCAGGAAATTCGTTCGGCCCTGCTAGCCATGCAGGAAGGGCTCGATCGCGGTGTGCGAACCACCAACCAGATGCTGTCCCTGGCGCGCGCCAAGGAGAAGTCGCCTTTCGAGACGGGCGAAGGTTTGGAACGTGTCGACCTGATTGCGCTGGGCAGGGATGTGTTGAAAGACATTCGTCCCGTAGCGCGAACCAAGCGCCTGGACTACGGCATGGCGTGCCCGGACGAGCCGGTTTACGTATGGGGGCAGGAATGGCTTTTGCGCGAAGCCGTGGTCAACCTGGTCGACAATGCCGTGCGCTATACGCCGGCCGGCGGCGTCATCACCTTGATTGTTGAAAGCGATGCGGCAGGCGCCCGCTTGATTGTCGAGGACAATGGGCCGGGAATGTCGCCCGCCGATATCGAGAAGGCGGGTGTGCGGTTCAGGCGTGGACGGGCGGGCAAAAACACGGCAGGCGCCGGTCTGGGGCTGGCGATTGTCCAGGCCATTATGCAGCAGCATCGAGGGCAGTTTTTGTTGGAATCCCAACAGCCAGGCTGCCGCGCCATACTGGTGTTTACCCCTAATTTCCGTATTTAAGGGCCGTTTTCAGCAAAAGAACTCCGAATTGAAAGGCTTTGGAAAGCTTAAGTTTTATACGGTGTGGCCTGTGCTTGTGCAAACACAATAAAACACGGGCAACGTCTTATGTCGATTCTTACTCGGAGGCAAGAATGAAAAAATCTTTAATGTCCACGCTAGTGGCGGGCTTGGTGCTGGGCGGTGCGTCGCTGGCATCGGTGTCTGTTGCTTCAGCGGCTGAAGAGCCACGCCGGCCGCAATGCATAGCGCCCGCGCAACCCGGTGGCGGCTTCGACCTGACCTGTCGCCTGGCGCAGGAAGGCTTGAAAGCCTCGGGACAGCTTAAAGAAGCCATGCGTGTCGTATACATGCCCGGCGGTATCGGCGCCGTTGCCTATAACCACGTTGTCGCGCAGAAGCCTGCCGATGGCAGTTCGATTGTGGCGTTCTCGGGCGGTTCCTTGTTGAACCTGGCACAGGGCAAGTTCGGTAAATATAACGCTGATGACGTGCGCTGGCTGGCAGCGGTCGGTACCGACTACGGTGTTGCGGTTGTTCGCGATGATGCGCCTTACAAGGATTTAAAAGAACTGATGGCGGCTTTCAAAGCCGACCCTAGCAAGATCGTCCTGGGTGCGGGCGGTACGGTGGGTAGCCAGGACTGGATGAAAGCGGCATTGACAGCCAAGGCTGCCGATGTCGACTACAAGAAAATGCGCTTTGTCGCGTTCGAGGGCGGTGGCGAAGCCATTACGGCTTTGCGCGGCGGCCATATCCAGGCTTACATGGGTGATGCCGCAGAGGCCTTCACCATGCTGGAAGGCGGCGCCCCGATACGTGTGCTGGCGGTATTCAACGACGAGCGCTTGCCGGGCAAATTGTCTACCGTTCCAACAGCCAAGGAACAAGGGTTCGACATCAATTGGCCCATCATTCGCGGCTTCTATGTCGGTCCCAAAGTATCTGACGAGCAGTACAACTGGTGGGCCAATGCTTTCAAGAAAACCCAGGAAAGCCCCGAGTTCGCAGCGCTGCAAGCCAAGCAAGGCCTGTTTCCATTCAATAAAACCGGCGCTGAACTGGATGCCTACGTGAAGGAGCGCGTCAAAGCGTATACCGAGCTGGCAAACTCGTTTGGCCTGATCAAGAAGTAAAAATATGAACGATCGAATACTAGGCATAGCCGCCTTGGTTTTTGCGGCATTGATGGCGGGATTCGGCTGGGGTATACAGGCTCCCTTTTCCTACGAGCCTGTAGGCCCCCGCGCTTTCCCCATGCTGTTGGCACTGATTATTGCCCTGTGCGGCTTATGGCTGGTATTTAAGGGCAAGCACCAGGCGGAGGCCAATCCGCCTGGCGCAAATGGCCGTATCGCCCTGATGGTGGCTTACTGCTTTGCTTACGCTTTTTTCTTCGACATCCTCGGTTTCATCATTGCGACAACGGCCATGACCATCCTGGTCGGTCGCCTGTTTGGCGGGGCGTGGTCCAAGATTGCTTTGGGCGGCGTGGTAATGAGTGTGTTCTTTTTCGTTTTGTTTGACCGGGTGCTGGACGTGGTCTTGCCGCTTGGTCTTCTGGGAGGCCTGCTATGAGCGATATCGTGGCCCATCTGGGCATAGGTTTCGGCGTGGCGTTTTCCTGGACCAATCTGTTGGTCGCCGCCATTGGTTCTTTTTTCGGTACCCTGGTCGGCGTGTTGCCGGGTCTGGGGCCGATCAACGGCGTGGCGATGCTGATCCCGATTGCATTCGCCATGAACCTGCCGCCTGAAACGGCGCTTATTCTGTTGGCCGCCGTCTATGTCGGCGCGGAATATGGCGGTCGCATTACGTCTATTCTGATCAACGTGCCGGGCGAAGCCAGTGCCATCATGACCACGCTTGATGGCTACCCGTTGGCCAGGCAAGGCTTGGCCAACGTGGCTTTGTCATTGTCGGCCTGGTCGGCGTTCTTCGGTTCGCTGGTATCGGTTTTCGGCATTATTTTGCTTGCGCCGTTGCTGGCCAAATGGGCGCTTGCTTTCGGGCCGGCCGAATATTTCGTCTTGATGGTATTTGCCTTCTGCTGCCTGACCAGTCTGTTGGGCGACAAGCCTGTAAAAGGGGTTCTGGCGGCCATGCTGGGGCTGGCGATCGCCACCGTCGGGGTCGATTCCAACTCTGGGGTGTATCGCTATGCCTTTGATTCAGTGCACTTGTTTGATGGCATTCAGTTTGTAGTTGTCGTGATTGCCTTGTTCGCCGTATCCGAATTGCTGGAAATGCTGGAGAAAGTCATGGCTGGCCATAAGGTCGAGGTCGAGTCTAGCGGGCGAAAAATATTCAACCTGAAGGAAATGGCCTATACCTGGTGGAGCGTAGTGCGCAGTTCCTTATTGGGGTTCGGCGTGGGCGTGCTGCCTGGCGCGGGCGCCAGCGTGGCGGCGGCCGTTGCCTACTCCAATGAAAAGCGCATCTGCGAAAGCAAGGATCCCAACGCCAAGTTCGGCCGCGGTGACTTGCGTGGGCTGGTTGCGCCGGAAGCGGCGGCCACTTCCTCGGCCATCGGTTCGTTCGTACCTATGCTTACGCTGGGCGTGCCAGGTTCGGGTACCACCGCCGTCATGATGGGGGCGCTGACCTTGTACAACATCACGCCGGGGCCGGTGTTGTTCGAGACCAAGCCTGAACTGGTGTGGGGTTTGATTGCGTCGCTGTTTATCGCCAACGTCATGCTGTTCGTGATGAACGTGCCCATGGTGCGCATATTCTCCAAAGTGCTGTCCGTGCCGGGCTGGCTGATGGTGCCG
>DATJCP010000023.1:0-2993 GCA_035514715.1 Candidimonas sp. | reverse complement strand
CCCATACACAGGCTGGCAGCCAGTGACAAAGTAAATTTATTCATTCATTGTCTCCGTTATCTTTTTTAGTTGTTGTGCAGCTAGGCACTTTATGAGTGTAGTTGTGTAAAAAACTTATTTCCATCAAAATATTTGCACATTCAATGCTAATAAATGCACAAGGACTTATGCTCGACTGGGACGGTATACGTTATTTTCTGGAAGTTGCCCGCACTCAACGCGTTAGTGCTGCCGCGTCTCGCCTGGGCGTGCAGCACACGACCGTATCGCGGCGTATCCATACGCTAGAGCAAGAGCTCAAAACTATCTTGTTCAACAAGTCCAAAGCTACGGGATTTACCCTGACAGAGGAAGGCACGCGCTTTTTTACCTACGCCGAACAAATAGAGGGGACTTTGCTTTCAGCCCGCGAAGACGTATCGGGGCAATCGCAGACGCTATCGGGACACCTGCGGGTCGGCTCTACAGAAGGCTTCGGCAACTATGTGCTTGCACCACTGATGACAGACTTCCAACGACGGTTCCCGGCCATCACGCTGGACATCATGCCCGTACCGCGCTTTATCAGCCTTTCTAAGCGTGAAGCCGACATCGCCATTTCGCTTGAACGCCCCCAACGAGGGCCATACCTATGCACCAAGCTGATCGACTACTCACTAAAGCTGTATGGCACCGCCGACTACATGGCCAGCCACCCGGCCATACGTACCATGGCCGATCTGGCCGACCATACGTTCATAGGCTATGTGGAAGAATTATTGTTCAGCGACCGCCTGCGCTACCTTGAAGACATCGTCGTCACCAACCGCGTCATATTCAAAAGCACCAGCGTCATTGCGCAGTACCACGCCGCTTTGCAAGGGCGCTCTCTGGCCATCCTGCCCTGCTTCATGGCGGCGCAAGACCCACGCTTGCAGGCTGTATTGGAACAAGACATCACCCTGACACGCAGCTTCTGGATGTATTGCCACGAAGACCTGCGGCAATCCAAGCGTGTCATGGCGCTATGGGACTTCCTGAAGGAATCCGTGCAGTTGAACGAACCATTGCTGCTGGGGAAAGCGTCAGCGTTGCGGTACTTGGACTGATAAGCGGAATACCGGGCCTACGTCGCCACAGTATTTTTCGGCTGCTTGGGCGCCTTGACCCGCAACTTGCTCCACATCATGTACATCATCAACGCCGTGAAGATGGCGTGCACCAGCCATACCCCCACCCCGAACCCCAGTTGCCCATTGCCTATCCAGCCCCGGGAAAGGTTGATCAGGTTCATATATAGCAGCCCCACCAGCCCGGCTATCAATAAGTCCCCAGAACGCCCCAGGCGAGGATTTACCGCCCCCAGAGGTATGGCCAGCAGCGCCAAGTTGAGTGCGGCCAGCGGCAAGGCAACTCGCCACATAATCTGCGACCAGGAGTCGTTGGTTTTATCCGCAAACAGCTGCATCGTCGGCCTGGCTTTCATTTGCTGCTCGGCCTGCGCGCGCACGGCAGCAGGCGAATTAGCCCCGCTTTTACTTTCCAGGCGGAAACCATAGCTATCGAAATCGATAAGGCGAAAATCGGACTTGCCCGGCTTGATATCGTACCGATGCCCATCGCTAAGCACCAGAAACCGATCGCCATTCGGCTCATTCTGAATACGCGCGCTATTGGCGGTAATAACACTAAGCCATTCGGGGTCAATCACGCGGGCAATGACATTACCCATTTCCTGCCCTGGCTGCGTCGGCTCTTCAGCGAAGAACACCCGGGCGCCATCCTCGGTTTCAATAAACTGCCCGGCAGTCACCTTGGACAAATCGGAACGCTGCTCGTAGCGCTGCCGGTATTCGCTGATCTGACGATACGCCCAGGGCGAAGCCACCAACGTTAGTATGGCAATCAGCACGGCAACCGGTACGGCACAACGCAACACCGGCCCGACCCAGTCCTTCAAGGACAGCCCGCTGGCAAACCACACCACCATCTCCGACTCGCGAAAATTGCGCGTAATCGTGGTCAATACGGCAATAAACAGGGAAACCGCCAAAATGACCGGCAACGCCGTGATACTGGAAAACGTCGCCAGACCAAAAACCACATCGGCTCCTATGGCGCCGTTGGCGGCTTCACCCAGCAGGCGAACCAGCAAGACACTAAGCCAAACGACCAGCAAAGTAGAGAACACGACACCAGCGTGGCTCAGGATTTCGGAGACTACAGAACGTTTGAATAGTGACATGAGAGAATATGCGGGATAATCGTCAGCATCCTATGGACACTTTCGGGAAATTCGAATGGAATTTAGCACACAGACTACCGCTTCCTTGCATCAAATCAAAACGGCCGCACTGGCGGTAGGCGTATTCGCCGATGGCATCTTGAGCCCGGCTGCCGATATTATCGACCATGCCAGCAACGGCGCGCTGCGCGATGTCCTTAAAACAGAATTCAAAGGCAAGGCCAACACTCATCTGGTGTTAAGAAACCTGCCAGGCGTAGCTGCCATTCGTGTCATTTTAGTCGGCCTGGGCAAACAAGACACTTATAACGCTGCGGCCCATGCCGGCGGTGAGTTCGTCTTTGCCAATTACTGCGTTGGCGCCAATCTTGCCGAAGGTGTATCCACCCTTGCCGCAATCGATTGCGGCAATTCTACGCTACGCGCACGAACCCGCGCCGCCGCCATGGCTACCGGACGCGCCACCTACCAATACAACCTCACACTGGGCAAGCAAGACCGCCCTGCGCCGCCCAAGCTCAAGAAGATTGCTGTATGGGTTGCTCGTACCCAGGCAACCGAAGCGCAAACCGGCCTACGCGAAGGCCAAGCCATTGCCAATGGCATGAACCTTACCCGCCTGCTGGGTGACCTGCCGCCCAATATCTGCACGCCCACCTATTTGGGCAACACTGCAAAAAAAATGGCCAAGGAATTCAAAAGCCTGAAAGCCGAAGTGCTGGACCGCAAAGAAATCGAAACCTTGAAAATGGGTTCTTTCCTGTCGGTA
>DATJCP010000022.1:0-3881 GCA_035514715.1 Candidimonas sp. | reverse complement strand
CAAAGGCTGTAAACAACCGTCAAAACACAAAATTCAAAAATCTTGTAGAATGACGCCTTCGCCGGTTTAGCTCAGTTGGTAGAGCAGCGCACTTGTAATGCGAAGGTCGAGGGTTCAACTCCTTTAACCGGCACCAGATCTGAAAAGCCCCGAAAACGAAAGTTTTCGGGGCTTTTTTTATCTACGCCTATCCACATGCGGCATTCCCGCTTGTATGAAAGCAGGCATACGGTATTCCAAACAAAGGAAAACCAACCCCTCCTTTAAGCATATAGTATTTAACGCCAAAATAAGCAAGCCTCTAATAAGCCCCTGTTTCTTCTTATATTCTTGCACTTAGCAAGGAAATATCGGCCCTACTATCGTCGGTATTTTTGCCAAGGATAATTGATGAACAACCTTAAGATCGGCACGCGCCTGATCATGGGCTTTACTTTCATGCTGTTGCTTGTCGCTACCCTGGCAGGCATTGGCCTTTGGCGCATGCAAGCCTCCAGCGCCCTTACCAGCGACATCATAGACGTGCGTCTGCATAACGAGCGCATGATCGCCGAATGGGGCAAAGCCATTGCACTGAACAACGTGCGCACCCTCGCAGTCTCGAAAATCACCGATACGGCGGTACAAAAACAATTTGAAAGTGACATGGCCACGACCAGCGCCCTGGTCAATAAACTACAAGACGCCATCGGAAGTCGCATCGTCCATCAACAGGCCCGCGTCCTCTTTGACGACATACTGAAAAAGCGTGCTGAATACCGCGATGCACGCGCCAGCGCGCTGGAGCAAAGAGCCAACGGCAACGAGGCGGCCGCTGCGCAATTCTTTGAAAAAAACATGTCGACCATGCAGGATACTTACCTGAAAAGCGTCGAGGCCCTGCTTGCCTATCAAACACAATCAATCGACCGCAATGCAGCCGATTTATATGAAAACAATGCATTCGGGCGCAACCTGCTTATCGGCATTGGCATTCTCGCGGTCTTGGCCGGGCTTGTTTTAGCCTTTGCCATCACGCGCTCGATTACCGGGCCCCTGCAACGCGCCCTGCATCTTGCCCAAACCGTTTCCTCGCGTGACCTAACAAGCACAATTGCGGTGCAAGGAACCGATGAAACCAGCATGCTGCTGCACGCACTAAAAGAAATGAACGACAACCTGACCCATGTCGTGCATGACGTTCGCAATGGCGCCGATGCCATCGCCACGGCGTCCAGCCAAATTGCCGCGGGCAACATAGACCTCTCATCGCGGACTGAAGAGCAAGCAAGTTCTTTGGCCGAGACTGCGGCAACCATGGAAGAGCTCACCACTACCGTCAAACAAAACGCCGATAATGCTCAGCAAGCTTCTGTACTGGCAAAATCCGCTGCCGATGTGGCGATCAAAGGCGGCGAAGTTGTCGCACAGGTAGTCGACACCATGGGCGCAATCAACGACTCATCCAAGAAGGTCGTGGAAATCATCAGCGTCATTGACGGCATTGCCTTCCAGACCAACATCCTGGCGCTTAATGCTGCTGTAGAAGCGGCTCGAGCCGGCGAGCAAGGCCGGGGCTTCGCTGTTGTGGCCTCAGAGGTCCGCACCTTGGCACAACGCAGCGCCTCGGCAGCCAAGGAAATCAAGACGCTGATTGATGCCTCGGTATCCACGGCGGAAGAGGGCAACAAACTGGTTGCGGCAGCCGGCTCCGCCATGACCGAAACCGTAACCAGCATCAAGCGAGTTACCGATATCATGGGCGAAATTACATCGGCCAGCCAGGAACAAAGTATCGGCATCGACGAAATAAACCGGGCTATCGGACAGATGGACCAGGTGACGCAACAAAACGCCGCACTGGTCGAAGAGGCTGCGGCAGCCTCTGGCAGCCTGCAAGACCAGGCCTCTAGCCTGGCCAGGGTGGTCGCTACCTTCAAGCTGAATGAACAAGGCAACCCCGTGCCTAAAATCGAACAGCGCACTCACACACCCATGCGACTTGCTTTAGCCCAGGCGTAAACCAACCAGCCATTCGCAGTATTACAGTTTACTTTAGGCCTGTAATACTGCGAATACCGTGACGACTCTCTCCTCTTTCCCTACACCTTCCTAGGGAGAACGCCAATAAGCCCCTGTTTCTTATGATGTTCTTGTCATTGACAAAGACCAACTCGCCCTACTATTTGCCATCGATTACCACCAGAGAAGCATGATGAACAAACTTAAGATTGGTACACGCCTGCTCATGGGCTTTACTTTCATGCTGCTGCTTGTCGCCACCCTGGCAGGTATCGGCATTTGGCGCATGCAGGCCTCCAGCGACCTGGCCATTGATCTTATCGAGGTTCAGCAACAAGACGAGCGCATGATTGCCGAATGGAGCAAGTTCATCGAGATGAACAGCCTACGCACCACCGCCATAGCCAAGACAACGGATCCAGTCGTACAAAAGTACTATGAAGATCAAATGACGGCCACCAGCGCACAAGGCCAAAAGCTGCAAGAGATGATCAAGTCGCGCGCCACCAAAGAGCCTGCGCTTGGCCTTTTTGAAAACACCATGAAAAAACGCAACGAGTTTCGCGATGCGCGCGCCAAAGCCCTGGAACAAAAGGCCGCCGGCAACCACGAAGCTGCCGCTCTTTTCTTTGACAAAGACATGGCGATCTTGCAGGCATCGTATCAAGCAAGCGTCGATGAGCTACTTGCCTTCCAGAAAAAATTCACCAGCGGCAGCGCTACCCAGCTATATGAAAACAATGCTTTCGGGCGCAGCCTACTTATCGGCATTGGCATTCTCGCGGTCTTGGCCGGGCTTGCTTTAGCCCTTTCCATTACCCGCTCTATTACCCAGCCCTTGCAACGCGCCTTGCACCTGGCTCAAACCGTGTCATCACGTGACCTGACCAGCAACATCACCGTTCAGGGAACCGATGAAACCAGCATGCTGCTGCGTGCCTTGAAAGAAATGAACGACAACCTGACTCATGTCGTGCACGACGTTCGCAATGGCGCTGACTCAATCGCTACGGCGTCCAGCCAGATTGCCGCCGGCAACGTAGATCTCTCGTCCAGAACAGAAGAGCAGGCAAGCTCCTTGGCCGAGACAGCGGCAACCATGGAAGAACTCACCACTACCGTCAAACAAAACGCCGATAATGCTCAGCAGGCCTCTACACTGGCAAAGTCGGCTTCCGACGTAGCTGTTAAAGGCGGCGAGGTTGTCGCACAAGTGGTCGACACCATGGGCGCGATCAACGATTCATCAAAGAAAGTCGTAGAAATCATCAGCGTCATTGACGGCATTGCCTTCCAAACCAACATCCTGGCGCTTAACGCTGCCGTGGAAGCGGCTCGAGCCGGCGAGCAGGGCCGAGGCTTCGCGGTTGTGGCCTCAGAGGTCCGCACCTTGGCACAGCGCAGCGCTTCAGCGGCCAAGGAAATCAAGACTCTTATCGATGCGTCGGTATCAACAACAGAAGCCGGCAATAGGCTAGTTGCCGCGGCTGGCTCCGCCATGACCGAAACCGTAACCAGCATCAAGCGCGTTACCGACATCATGGGCGAAATCACTTCTGCCAGCCAGGAACAAAGCATCGGTATCGATGAAATCAACAGGGCTATCAGCCAGATGGACCAGGTCACGCATCAAAACGCCGCGCTGGTTGAAGAGGCCGCCGCCGCCTCTGATAGCCTTCAGGATCAGGCCTCCCACCTGGCAAGCCTGGTCGCAACCTTCAAGCTGAATACCCAGGTAGGCTCGGCCTCCCGGGGCGCTGCACAAGTTGCTAGGCAACAACCGTCTACAGCGAAACGGCTGGCTTTGGGCCTTTCGTAAACAAGTTATTTGCCCGCTACGGTCCAAACAGCCACACCTACCGCCACCACAGCTACCGTCA
>DATJCP010000021.1:0-5572 GCA_035514715.1 Candidimonas sp. | reverse complement strand
TCGGTTTTATAGGGTTACCCAACTATGTCGGTACAACAGCTTTTGCAGCAATTGCTTCAGTCTGGCCAAGGTCTTGCCCAGACAGCCAGTTCCAAGGTAGGCGATTCGAAACTGGGGTCGAATCTGGGCGGGTTTGGGGGCGGTGCCATCGCAGGCGGTGTACTGGGGCTGTTGCTGGGCAACAAAAAATTCCGCAAAATGGGCGGCAAAGTCGGGGCATACGGCGGTGCCGCTGCATTAGGCGCCTTGGCTTTAAAGGCCTACCAAGATTGGCAAAGCAAGCAAGGCGCTGCTGTCGCACAAGGGCAGCCTGTACCTCAGCCTGCTCCACAGCCCGTTCTTGGCTTGCCTGCGCCCGGCATAGAACAGCATAGCAAGGCCATCTTATCGGCCATGATCGCGGCGGCAAAAGCCGACGGCCATATTGGCCCGGAAGAAAAGCAGCTTATGGACAGTGAAGTGGTGAAACTGTCCAACGATCCTTCGGCACGGGCATGGTTCGATGCCGAGCTGGCAAAGCCTGCTGATCCGTCTCAGGTAGCTGCTTTGGCGACTAGCCCTGAGCTTGCTGCGGAAGTGTATTTGGCCAGCCTGCTGGTTGTCGACGAAGAAAGTTTCATGGAGCGCGCCTACCTTGATGAGTTGGCGCGCAATTTGAAACTGGATCCAAGCTTGAAGGCCGAACTTGAGAGCCGCCTGAAAAGCCTGGCGTAGGTCTGCTCAGCGGGCGGCGCGTAACCCTGCGCCACCCGTTTAGTGCATTTCCACTTGTTCCTTGATGGGCATGTCATCACGTATTGGCACGGTCTGTCGTTCTATCATGCGGTGGACGCGTGGGGCTTCCTCCCCACGGTGCAGTGCCCGCAGCCTGTCAGATACTTCCGCGTCGGCCTGGGTGCGTCGCTGGTTGTGGCGGACATACTCTACCCAAGTGGGCACGTGGTAGGTTTCCGACCAGATGCTGGGGTTTTCAAGGTCGCGCAGTAGTGCCCATTGGCGTGCGCCATCCCGCAGACGTATGCGGCGGCGGTCGGCCATAACGGCCAGGAAAGCCTGGACATCTTTTTGTGCGATTTCATAGTCGACCATGACCATGATGGGGCCGCTGCGCGAGCGTAGATCCAGGCGTAGTGCGGGTTCGCTGAAACGATCCAGAGGGTCCAGGTTCAGTGCGCCGAATTCGGGCAACGCAAAGCGCAGTCCTATCAGCGCGCCAAGTACCAGAACCACACTTGATGCCATCAGCGACTGGTCTGGTCCATAAGCGTCGGCAGCCAAACCCCAGAACCAACTGCCCATTGCCATGCCGCCGAAGGTGGCAGTCTGGTAAAGGGAAAGGGCGCGTCCCACTACCCAGCGTGGCGTCGATAGTTGCACCGTTACGTTAAAGAGCGATAGCGTTATCACCCAGCAGGCGCCGGCGGGCAGCAAGGCAAGACAGCTAAGCCACATGCTGCGGCTTAGCGCGATCATGACGACACTCAATGCGAAACACAGAAAGGCGGTACGTACGATGGTTTCGTTGCGCCAGCGTTCCCGCAGCCGGGGGTTAAGCAGCGCCCCGATAATGGCGCCGATGCCGAAGCAGCCCAACATGATCCCGTAGGTGAAGGCTCCGCCTTGGACCAGGTCGCGGGCGACCACCGGTAATAGGGCGAGCACAGAGACCGCTGCCAGGCCGAACACAAACCCCCGGAACAGCACCTTCAGCAGGTTGGGCGACATGGCGATATAACGCAGGCCCGCCGAAATGGCGCTGCCGAACGCTTCGCGCGGCAAGTTGGAGGGTGTCTGTTGCGGTTTCCAGCGAACCAGCGCGATGATCAGGGTGATATAGCTGACCGCGTTCAAGGCAAATGCCATCGCTGCCCCGGCGAGCGCAACGATGATGCCGCCGATGGCGGGCCCGAGACTGCGCATCAGGTTGTAGCTGACGCTGTTTAGCGTAACCGCCCCGGGAAGATCTTCACGCGGCACAAGGTCGCCCATTGATGCTTGCCATGACGGGTTATGCAGCGCGGTGCCGCAGCCGATGAAGAAAGTGAATGCCAGCAATAGCCAGGGCGTCAGCAATCCGGTTACGGCGAAGATAGCCAGGCCGGCCGATATCAGCATCATGACAATTTGCGCAGTCAGCATGATGTTGCGGCGGTTGAAGCTGTCGGCCAGTGCTCCGGCTGCCAGCGAGAAAATCATGATGGGCAGCGAGGTGGCCGCTTGTACAAGGGCCACCATATCGTTGGAGTCCGAGATGGTGGTCATCATCCAGCCGGCGCCTACCGTTTGGATCAGGCCGCCGAGATTGGACGCCAGCGTTGCCGTCCATAGCGCGCGGAAGGTGGCATGTCGAAATGGGGCTAATGGCGATGCTCTTTGGGGCATCTGGAGACCTCTTGTGCGTGCTAAGTGGAATATCCGGAATAAGTCGCCATCAGGCTAGCATAATGTTACCGAATCAGGGACTCTAGCGTCTTGATTTGTTCTTCAAGAGGCAGGCTGGCGTCCATAACGGGAACGCGGCCGTCTTGAACCGCAGTAGGCCGTTTCAAGGCGTCGGCATAAGTGTCCCAGTGATCCAGTTTCCATTGATCGCGCGGATCGGCCCTGCAGACTATGCGCTCCTTGCGGACAGCCAAGGGTAATTCCAGCCACACATGGCGTAACTGAACTGTGGCGGGCAGCCCCAGCGCTTCGGTGGAAAACAACGCGGATGACGCCAATTCCCGGCTCCACGGGCCGGGGAAGACAACATTGAGTCCTATTTCTAACTGGTCTTTGGCAATGCGCAGTGTGCTCTGGTATTCCAGGTCGCGCACCTTTTCTTTGAACAGGGGGCTGTCTCGGTCGTCTGGGGCGTGCCCAAGCGCGAGCAAGAAGGGGCCCGACCAACATTCGCTCACGACGTCTTTGTCCAGGATGCACCAAGCGTGTCCTGTTGCGCGTTGCCGTTCTATGAAGTGAGTGGTGATGAACGACTTGCCGGTTCCGGCATGGCCTAAGATGAAAAGCGCGGTGGGGGTATCCATGTGTTGGCCTCAAAGGGTTGGAAATATTGACACCGCATAGGCGCAGCAATACAGTAAACGGAAATTGCAGCAACGTTCTAATAAAAATATTGGCGTTCCGCCAGCCCAAGTCGACGACGAGACGCAGCAGGATTCGGCGCAGTACCTTGCCGTTTAATCAGCGTAACTAAAGACCAGGGAGTCAATAATGAAATCGTCTCGACGTACTTTTTTAATCACCAGCCTGGGTGTGGCTTCGTCTTTGGCGCTTACGCGTCAGGCATTGGCCGACGATGCGCCTAAGCTTGAGGAAAGTGATCCCACTGCGCAAGCCCTGGGATACACCCACGACGCAACCAAGGTCGACAAGGCCAAGCAGCCCAAGTTCGTGGCGGGTGAAGACTGTGGCAATTGCCAGCTTTTCCAGGGAAAGGCTGGCGACCAGTGGGGGCCCTGTCCGATCTTTAGCGGCAAGCAGGTCTCCAAGGACGGCTGGTGCAGCGCTTATACCAAGAAGGCCTGACCCTGCTGCTGCCCGTTTAACGCAATACCAGCACCGGGATTTTGGAATGAGTCAGCACATTCAGTGTTTCATTTCCCATTAGCATCCTGTTGATACCGCGGCGGCCGTGCGATGCCATGACGATAAGCTCGCATTGGTATTCCTGCGCTGCCGCAATAATGCTTTCAGCAACCAAGTCTGATTTGATGGTGATGGCTTGCGTATTGATCCCTTTTTGTTGGGCCGCTTCTTTGACGGCATGCACAATGGCATGACCGGCCTTGGTGTGGGTATCGTCTGCAACAGTGGAGTCGTGCATTTCGGTGCGCGAGGTGCCTTCCCAATAGCTGACTGCAGTGGGGGCGATGACGTTGAGGGCGACCAGTTCCGCATTAGCTAACTGGGCAAAGTCCAAAGCGCTGCTTACCGCTTTTTCAGACAGCTCGGAACCATCTGTTGCAACCAGAATACGCTTATACATGGTGAACCTCCCGTTTATGTTGGTAATACCCCTATGATAGGCGCTGTAAGGCCTGTTGTGGGCTGGAAAAGCCGACAGCCGCTTTTTTGACTTCCGGGCCTCAGGCACAGATCAAATAAGGGACACTTATGACTACGCAAGCAGAAAAAGGGCAAGCCTTTCGCGCGCTGCACGAAGGGGAAACAGCCTTTATTATTCCCAATCCTTTCGATGTCGGTACGGCAAAGCTGCTAGCTGCCCTCGGGTTCGAGGCGCTGGCGACCACCAGTGCAGGCTATGCTTTTTCTATAGGTCAGCCGGATTTTTGCGTGGGCCGTGAGCGTATGCTGGCCCACGTGGCGGAAATTGCGTCGGCAACCGACCTGCCAGTCAGCGCCGACCTTGAAAACGGCTTTGGCGATGATCCCAAGACGGCAGCCGAAACGATACGCCTGGCCGCGGCAGCCGGGCTTGTGGGCGGTTCCATCGAGGATGGCAGTACTCGCCCCGATAATCCCATCTACGAATTCGACTTGGCGGTCGAGCGTGTCCGCGCCGCAGCCGAGGCGGCGCGGTCTTTGCCTTTCACCTTCACCCTGACTGCCCGTGCCGAAAACTTCTTGAATGGCCGGCCTGATCTTGCCGATACGATCAGGCGTTTGCAGGCTTATCAAGAGGCGGGGGCCGACGTGCTGTATGCGCCCGGTTTGAAAAGCACGGCCGATATTCAAGCAGTGGTCAACGCAGTAGATCGGCCTGTCAATGTACTGATGGGCTCGCCGGGCATCAATCTGAATCTGGCCCAGCTTGGCAAGATGGGGGTAAAAAGGGTCAGCGTGGGTAGCGCCCTTAGCCGTGCGGCGTTAGGCGCATTTTTGCGGGCAGGCAAAGAAATGCGTGAACATGGCACCTTCAGCTTTGTCGAAGACGCCGTTCCTTATCAGGAAATCAGTCGTATGTTTGGCGCCAAAGTATAAAAAAAAGATCAGGATTGTCGTTCAGAAAATACGGAAATTTTGGGCTTTGGGAGTAATATTGCGCTTCCCTGGCGGCAGGTTTCCGTCGCTTCAACAACGCCTCAAGAATGAGGAATGCCCTGATGAACATGGTAAGCCTTTCCGCCGAATCAAGCCTGTGCGGAATTCATATTCATGACGGAACGGAGCGCGGCAGGCATGCCGGACAGCAGCGCTTTCAGGATCGCCTGCACGTGCTGGGCCTTGATCGTTATGTCTCTGCCATGCAGCGGGGCAACGGCCAGGAATGGTCCGCGGGTTTTGGTTTGCTGGGCGCGGGCCGCAGCGACGATCGCAATCCGGCATGGGATGCCGGCGTTTTGGATACCACCCGTTTATGCCGCGTACTAGGCCTGGATACCCAGCAAAATCCTGATGACCTTGAGCGGGAGATATTGCTGGCTATGCTGGCCAGCCCTGTCCCTTTTTCTTTCCCGTCCTACGATGAGCTGGCTTCGGCAATCAGCATACGAAAAAATATTGTCCAGAATGCACGCCGCACGGCGCTGGCGTTCGACACGGAACATGCCGAACGGCCTGATGAATTCTGGAACTATGATCTTGCGCGCGGTTTTACGATAAAGCCGGG
>DATJCP010000020.1:0-5745 GCA_035514715.1 Candidimonas sp. | reverse complement strand
CGAACTGACACGTTCATTGCCCGCATCGATCACCGCAGCAACAGGCATGGATGCCTTGACGCACGCCATCGAGTCCTATGTGAACAAGGCATGCCACGTCTTTGCCGAAAGCATGGCCGAGAAATCCATCGCCTTGATTGCCGACAACCTGCGCCTTGCTGTCTTGCAAGGCGACAACCTGGACGCACGCGGCAAGATGCTGATTGCCAGCAGCCTGGCGGGGATTTCGTTCAATCGCATACGGCTCGGTCTGGCCCATGCTTTTGCCCTGCCCCTGGGCAACCTGTTTGGCATTCCTCATGGCCTGGTGAACGCCATCATGTTGACCCCAGTAATGAAATTCAACCTGCCGGGCAACCTGACGCACTACGCGAAAATCGCGCAGTTATTCGGTGAAAACATATCGGACCTAAGTCTGCGCGATGCCGCCGAAAGATCCGTTATTGCCGTTCAGCAATTAAAGAAAGACATAGGCCTGACCCAAACCCTGGCCGATTTTGGCTTGACGGAAGCCCGCTACGATGAAGTCATAGACGAAGCCATGCTATCTGGCAATGTAGCCGTCAACCCCAGAATGCCCACGCGCGACGACATGCGCCTACTCTTAAGCCAGGCCATGACCGGTGCTGTCTAGCGCTGCCCTCCTCCCTGGCTTTCCCTCTGAATCACTCTACGCAAGCAACCATTATGAACACTGTATTTATTGATAATCGCTGGGTTGAATCACATTCGGCAGACGTAATCCCCATGCTCAACCCATCTGATGGCTCCGTCATCCGGGAGATCAGCCGCGGCAACAGCCAGGACATCGACGCAGCCGTCAAGTCCGCCCGCCTCGCCTATGAAAACACCTGGTCGAAAGTACCGGCAATGGAACGCGGTCGACTGTTGCACAAGCTATCGCAAAAGTTGCTTGAGCATCACGAAGAGCTGACCTTGCTGGAATCTACCGACTGCGGCAAACCGCTGGCCCAGGCCAAGTCCGATGCGACCGCGGTGGCACGCTACTTCGAGTTCTACGCAGGCGCCTGCGATAAATTTCATGGTGAAACCATACCCTACAGCGATGGCTTTGCAGTGCTGACCTGGCGCGAACCGCATGGCGTTACCGGCCACATCGTGCCCTGGAACTACCCCTTGCAGATTTTTGGCCGCTGCGTTGCCGCAGCTCTGGCGGCTGGCAACACGTGCGTTGTAAAGCCAGGCGAAGATGCCTGCCTATCGATACTGCGCGTGGTTGAATTGGCTCAGGAAGTCGGCTTCCCTCCCGGAGTACTGAATCTGGTGACCGGCTACGGTCACGAAGCCGGTGATGCCTTGGTCAAACATCCCGACGTAGACCACATTTCATTTACCGGTTCGCCAACAGTGGGCACACTGGTGACCAAGGCTGCCGCAGACAACCACACGCCAGTCACGCTGGAATTGGGCGGCAAGTCGCCTCAAGTGGTATTTGCGGACGCCGACTTCGATGAGGTCGTACCTACGGTCGTGCGCGCCATCATCCAGAATGCCGGACAAACCTGCTCAGCTGGCACCCGCCTGCTGATTGAACGCCCGGTGTATGAAAAAGTGCTTGGGCTGGTTGCCGAGGCGTTCAATAAAACACGTGTCGGTCCAGCCAGCATGGATCTGGAATGCGGGCCGTTGATTCGCAAGACACAACTGGAACGCGTACAAAAATACATCCAGTCAGCTCTTGACGATGGCCTGAAAATCGCTGGCCAAGGCCAGGTTGTGCCGGAAGCTGCACAGCAAGGCTTCTATCAAGCCCCTATCGTATTTCGGGATGTGCCCCCCGGCCACAAGCTGGCGCGCGAGGAAATATTCGGCCCGGTATTGGTCGCCATCCCCTTTGACTCCGAAGACGAAGCCGTTGAAATCGCCAACGGGACAGATTTCGGCCTGGTAGCCAGTGTCTGGACGAAAGATGGCGGGCGGCAAATGCGCTTGGCACGACGAATCCGTGCCGGCCAGGTTTATGTCAATAACTACGGTGCAGGCGGCGGCATCGAACTGCCTTTTGGCGGCGTCAAGGCCAGCGGCCATGGCCGTGAGAAAGGCTTTGAGGCCCTATACGGTTTTACTGTTTTGAAGACAGTCGCCATCAAGTACCAAAGCTGATCCTCAACGCAGCAAAGAGAATACAACATGAAAGTATGCATATTCGGGGCTGGCGCGGTAGGCGGTTATCTGGCAGGGCGCATCGGCAAAGCAGACATTGCCGAAATCTCTGTCATTGCCCGCGGAGCCCAGAAAGAAGCCATCATCCGTAATGGCATCCGGCTTGAAACGCCGAACGAAGTCATCACCGTGCGCCCGTCTTTCGTTACGGACCGCCCCGAAGACCTGCCCGAGCAGGACCTGACCTTCGTTACCCTGAAAGTCATGGCGCAACCGGTGGCTGCCGCCGCCCTTCGCCATCTAACGGGCAAGAACGGTCATGCTGTCTTTGCCGCTAACGGCATTCCCTGGTGGTGGAAGCACGGTAGCGGCAACCCTGCTCCCCTGCCCTTGCTCGACCCTGAAGCCAGGCTCTGGAACGAACTGAACCCCGAGCGCGCGCTGGGCTGTGTGGTGTATTCCGCCAACGAAGTCATCGCGCCTGGCGTTGTGCGCCACCTGGGCAATAACCGCTGGATATTGGGCGAGCCAAATAGCACAATCAGCCCCCGTCTTAACGACGCTGTACAACTCATGCGTCAGGCGGATATCAATGCAGAAGCCTGCCCCGATTTACGCAAGGCCATATGGGCCAAGCTACTGCGTAATGCATCGTTGAACTCCTTGTGCGCCTTGAGCCGCCTACCAGTAGACGGCCTGGCCGACGACCCGGAACTGCTTGCCCAAGCCGATGCCTTGATTGAAGACATCATTACTGTGGCTGGCGCCCAAGGCTGTGATGTATCTGACGACCGTGATGCTGCGCGTGAACAACTGCGCCGCGGCGGCGCGGAAGGCGGCGCAACGCCGGTGCGAGGGTTGCGGCCTTCGATGCTGCAGGACGCTCTAGCTGGCCGGCCTCTGGAGGTAGAGGCCATTCTGGGCCAAGTACAGGCCCTTGCCCGTGCAACCAGCGCAGCCTGCCCCGCCATCGATGCCGTACTACCTTTACTTAGGAGGCTGGATCGCAGCCTTCGCAACCGCACCTAACAACCGCAGGAAGCACGCACGACGGCAGAAAAGCCATAAGCACATCATCAATTTTAACTAAGCAGGCACTTTCAGCCCTGCCATCTGGAGACTAACTATGACAACAAGACGAAAATTCCTGACGAATGCGGCAAAATCGGCTGCCGCCGTAGGTGGCTTGGCCGCTATTTCAGCGCCTGCAATAGCGCAAGCCGACCCTATCATCCGCTGGCGTTGCGTTTCCAGCTTCCCAAAAAATATCGAAGTGCTCTATCAGTGCGCAGAGGTCATGTCCAAAGCAGTGGCCGCAGCCACTGACAACAAATTCCAGATCCAGGTATTTGCGGCTGGCGAGGTCGTTCCTGGCCTGCAAGCTTTCGACGCCGTCAGCAACAACACCGTCCAGCTTTGCCACTCTGCTTCGTATTACTACACAGGCAAAGACCCCAGCTTCGCATTCGGCGCTCACGCCCCCTTTCTGCTCAATACCCGCCAGCAAAACTCGTGGGCTTATTACGGTGAAGGCAAAAAGCTGCTGGAAGACTTCTATCGCGGCTTCAATGTCGTGGCATTTCCAGGCGGCAACACCACAACGCAAATGGGCGGCTGGTTCCGCAAAGAGATCAAATCGCTCGAAGATCTGAAAGGCTTGAAGTTCCGTATTTCAGGACTGGGGGGTCAGGTCCTGGCAAAACTGGGCGTTGTGCCGCAGCAAATCGGCATCGGCGATATCTACCCCTCGCTGGAACGCGGCACGATCGATGCGGCCGAATTCAACGGCCCCTATGACGACGAAAAACTTGGCTTGATCAAAGTTGCCCCGCATTACTACTACCCAGGCTTCTGGGACGGCACATCCATGCAGCACTTCTTCATCAATAGCGGCGAGTGGGACAAACTGCCCAAGCACTATCAGGCAGCCCTGACTTCAGCCGCAGCACTGGCGAATATAGACAGCATCGCCCACTACGACGCAATCAATCCACCCGCCTTGCGCCGCCTGGTCGCCGCAGGCGCCAAGCTGCATGCCTTCCCCGCGGACGTACTTGACGCCGCATACAAGGCAAGCATGGAACTTTACGAAGAACAGTCGGCAAGCAATCCGACTTTCAAGAAGTTCTACGAAAGCCAGAAAAGCTTCCAGAAAGACGCAAGCCTGTGGAACCAAGTATCGGAATTCGCATACGACAGCACCATCATTCGACAGCTGCGCCGCTGATAGTTTGACTATTGGCCGGGACACCTCTCTGTCCCGGCCCAAACATACATAACACACGCTGGAGGCATGCCTGCATGCACGCTCTTTTGCAATTAAGCCGCGTCATAGACGCGATAAACACGGTTATCGGCAGGGCTGCAGGCTGGCTGATTCTTGCTGCAGTCGTGATCAGCGCCGTCAATGCTGTGGTCCGCAAAGTATTTTCCAATAGCTCCAATGCCTGGCTGGATGCGCAATGGCATCTATTCGGCGCCGTATTCATGCTGTGCGCCGCCTACACGCTGCTGAAAAATGGCCATGTCCGTGTCGACCTGTTTGCCGCAAGTCTAAGCAAGCGCACCCGAGATCTTATCGATGTATTCGGACATATCTTCTTTTTGCTCCCCCTGGCTACCCTCATGGTCTACGAGAGCTACCCATTTGCCATGCGCTCCCTGGAGCTTGGCGAAGGTTCGTCCAACGCAGGCGGTTTACCGGTATGGCCAGCCAAGATGTTTATTCTGGCCGGCTTTATTCTAATTTTCTTCCAGGCCATATCAGAGCTCATCAAGCGTATTGCGATTCTGCTCGGCAAGATTGAAGACCCGGACATCAGCCAAGACGACACCCCAATCAATGAAGACACTGCCGGCAAAACGCCGGAACCCGGCGCCTGATCAGACATCACGCCGCATCAATGTCATTTCCTAGGTGCTTTTAATGCTAATCGCTTTTCTGATCGAGAACATGGCGCCGATCATGTTCTGCAGTCTGATGCTTTTTTTGCTGCTCGGCTATCCCGTTGCCTTTTCACTATCGGCTGTAGGACTTGCCTACGCCTGGATAGGCATAGAGCTGGGGCTGTTTACTGAAAACTTCATGGGCGCAATGCCCGAACGGGTCTTTGGCATCATGGCCAATGAAACCCTGCTGGCCATTCCGTTCTTTACCCTCATGGGGCTGATACTTGAGCGGTCGGGCATGGCCGAAGACTTGATCGACACGATAGGCCAGCTTTTCGGCCCGATACGCGGCGGCTTGGCTTATGCGGTTATTTTCGTTGGCGCACTATTGGCCGCAACAACAGGTGTTGTGGCCGCTTCAGTGATTTCCATGGGACTCATCGCTCTGCCTATCATGATGCGCTACGGTTACGACCGTTTTCTGGCAACAGGCGTCATTATGGCATCGGGCACCTTGGCTCAAACCATACCGCCATCCATCATCCTGATCGTGCTGGCCGACCAGCTAGGCACTTCGGTCGGCGACATGTATCGCGGCGCGCTCGTGCCAGCCTTGGTACTTACCTTGCTTTATGCCCTCTACGTTTTCGGCCTGACTATTTTGCGCCCGAACGCGGCGCCCGCGCTTCCACCCGAAGCACGGAAACTGACCGAACCTGACGGCACCGTTGG
>DATJCP010000019.1:0-8337 GCA_035514715.1 Candidimonas sp. | reverse complement strand
CGTCCTTGGCAGTCACTCGGCCAACACAGGCGCCGATGTGCTTGCATGGCCTTTGACAATACTGATAGGCATGCTGGCCGGTGTGGTTGCCGGCCTTGTCATCGGCGCCGTCGCTGTGCGTAGCCGCGGCATCTACCTGCTGATGAGCACATTGGCCATCGCCATGATTTTCTATTACCTGGCGCAGCAAAACACTACCGTGCTGCACGGGTTCGATGGCATACGGGGCGTAGCCATACCCACCATCTTCGGCGTATCGCTACGCGAACCACGCGTGTTTTATTACCTTTGCCTGGCCATAGGCTGCGCCGCCTACCTGCTGGTGGTGCATCTGGTTCGCACGCCTTTCGGGCTGGCGCTGCAGGGCGCACGCGACGACGAGCGGCGCATGCGGTCGCTGGGCTATCGGGTCACGCTGCACCAGGTCGCCGCGTTTGGCGTGGCCGGCTTGCTGGCGTCGTTCGGCGGCATATTGAACTTGTGGTACCAGGGAGGTATCTCTCCGGGCTCGATCGGCATGACATCTACCGTTGGCATTCTGATCATGGCGGTCATCGGCGGCCTGAGCCATCCCCGCGGCGCATTCATCGGCGCACTGGCCTATGTATTGATTCAAAGTTTTGCGGTCGATCTCGTTGGGGCTCACCGCTTCAACACCCTGGTCGGATGTGTATTTCTCGTGATCGTCATGCTCTCGCCGGATGGTTTGGCGGGCATGTGGCGCAGGCTGTTCACACGAAATGCATCCCGCAAAGCCCTACCCGGCACATCGTTATAAAACAATAAGGAGGAGTTCATGTCTACTAAGACTTTGGTAAAGCTGGCTGTTTCCCTGGCGCTGTCCGGCGCCATGGCGGCACAGGCAAACGCGCAGGAAACCATACGCATCGGCGGCCTGGCCACCCTGGACGGACCTTTTTCCGTCCTTGGCCAAGAAGCGTTCCGCGCCATGGAGTTGGCATTTGAAGAAGCAGGCGGCCAAGTTGCCGGCAAGAAAATTGAGTGGGTACGTGAATCGTCCGATGGGCGCCCTGACGTCGCCCTGACAAAAGCCCGCAAACTGATTGAGCAGGACAAGGTCGATATTCTGATCGGCCCAGTATCTGGCGGCGAAGGCTTGGCCGTCAAGGAATATGCCAAGTCCGTGCCTGGCCGCACGTTCGTCAACGGTTTCTCGGCGGCTCAAGAAACCACACTGGTATCACCCGCCAGCAACTTCTTCCGCTTCAGCACCGACGGCGCCCAGTGGCAGGCCGGTCTGGGCAACTATGTGTACGATGAAAAGGGCTACCGCAAAGTGGCCGTGGTATCTGGCGATTACTCATTCGGGTACACGCAAGTCCTGGGCTTCATGAACGAGTTCTGCGCCAAAGGCGGCAAGGTACCGGAAAAAGTCTGGATCCCCAACGGCACCAAAGACTTCAGCTCGGCTATCGCCCGCATTCCTGAAGGTGTCGATGCTGTCTATGTCATGCTGGGCGGCGCCGACGCGGTGAACTTCCTTAGCCAGTACTATCAGACCGGTTCCGATACGCCTTTGATCGCCGGCTCCAACACCGTCGAACAAACGGTGTTGAGCACCAAAGGCCCATTCCAGCGCCGCCTGGAAGGCATACCATCGGCGCACATGGTGGCTGACGGCCTGGACGACCCGGCTTACAAAGCGTATATCGAAACCTACCGCAAACGCTTCCCAGATGGCCTGACGACACCATCCGCCCCCTACTACGGGTATTACGTAGCGACCAAGGCTGTTCTGGCTGCGCTGAACGAAGTAGGCGGCGACCTATCCGGCAACCAAGCCAAGTTCCAGCAAGCTCTGGCCAAAGTAAAACTGGACACGGCTTTTGGCCCTGTCGAGCTTGATGAAAACCGCCAGGCCATTGCCAACATTTACGTCACCGAAGTTGCGCGCAACGACAAGGGCGTTCTGTACAACAAAATGGTTCGCAAAGTTAGCGCTGTGGATCAGGTGCTGGGTCAAAACCGCGCGGAATTCACTGCGCGTGGCGTGCCTACCCGCGACTTTCCCGCCTGCCCATGAAGCCCTTTGTGTTATCGATGCTGAATGGCGTCACGCTGGCGGCGTTGTACTTTATCGTCGCCAGCGGCTTCACCATTATCTTTGGCATGATGCGTGTCGTAAATATGGCCCACGGCTCGCTTTATCTGCTGGGGGCCTACATCGGCTATAGCGTGGCCGATGCCAGCGGCAGCTGGCTGCTGGGAGTGGCTGGCGCCGCGCTGGGCAGCGCCGTGGCGGGGTTGCTGTTGCATCGGGTTTTCCTGGACCGCTATCAAGGTCAGGACTTGCGGCAGGCGCTGATCACCATAGGCTTGTCCATCATCATCGCCGACTTGCTGCTGGCCAGCTATGGCGGCCTGACCTACCAGCTGGAAGTACCCGATGTCCTGTTCGGCGGCGTACGCCTGCCGCTTGCAGGCGGCTACCCCATTTTCCGACTTGCGCTGATTGGCTTCGCCATTCTGGTCTATGTTGCGCTATGGCTGCTTATGCAACGAACGCGCTTCGGCATGATCATCCGTGCAGCGGTTGACGATCGCCACATGCTTGCCGCTAGCGGCATCAACGTACCGCTGGTATCCACTGCCGTATTCGCCCTGGCAGCCAGCCTGGTTGGCTTTGCCGGCATTATTGGCGGTTCTGCATTGTCCATTGCTCCAGGTGATGATGTGCACTATTTGCTGTCGTCATTGGTCGTGGTCATTGTCGGCGGCATGGGCAACCTGAAGGGCGCAGCCGTTGGCGCATTGCTGGTCGGGCTTGCAGAACAACTGGGCCTGGCCTACCTGCCCACGTATTCGGCAGTCATCTCTTTTGTCATCATGGTTGCGGTACTGGCTTACCGGCCTTATGGCTTATTCGGGCGACCCGCATGACAGCGATTCTTAAAGTCAATAATATCAACGTGACCTTCGGTTCGCTACGGGCGGTGCGCGATATCACGATGCACGCCAGCGCAGGTGAGCGGCTGACCATTCTGGGCACCAACGGCGCCGGCAAAAGCACACTGTTCAACCTGATTTCCGGCGATATCCTGCCCACCAGCGGCAGCATACATTGGCAGGGCCAAACGATACATGCCCTTTCCGCCCCGGCCCGAACACGCCTTGGCATTTCTCGTAGCTACCAAACGTCGCGTGTGCTGCACGGCCTAAGCGTGGCCGACAATATGTACCTGGCCGTACAAGGCGTGCGGCCAGGCCGCTTCGGCTGGCGGGCGCCCGGCGCCAACCACCCGTTTCGGCAAAAGGCGCGCAGCACGCTGGCCCTGGTCGGATTGCTGGGCGTAGACGATGAACTAGCCAGCAACCTGTCCCATGGCGAACAACGCCAGCTGGAAATTGCGATGGCGCTGGCCAGCGACCCGCGAATGCTATTGCTGGACGAACCCGCCGCAGGCCTGTCACCCAGTGAGCGGCCAGGGCTGGTAGCGTTGCTGAAGTCGTTGCCGCGCGATGTCACCATTGTCATGATTGAGCACGATATGGACGTGGCCCTGCAGGTTGCCGACAGGGTACTGGTCATGCACGAGGGCGAAATCGTATTCCAGGGTTCACCCGACGAAACAGCCGCCAGCCCGCTTGTCAGGTCCCTGTACCTGGGCTACACCGGAGACGAGAATGCAGCTTGAAATCAAAGGCCTTGAAGTCCATTACGGCAGTGTGCGCGCACTGCATGGGGCCGACCTGATCCTGAACGACAGGCCACTGGCCGTCGTAGGACGCAATGGAATGGGCAAAACCACGCTATGCCACGGCATCATGGGCCTGGCTAAAGTGACTGCCGGCACTATCACGCTGGATGGTGTCCCACTGCAAGGGCTGGCGTCACACCGTATCGCGAACCACGGTATAGCGCTGGTGCCGCAAGGGCGAAGGCTATTCCAGTCGCTTACCGTAGACGAGCACCTGAAGCTGGCGCAGCGCGGCAACGGGGCATGGACACGCGAACGCGCCTACGACACCTTCCCCCGGCTGGCAGAACGGCGACGCAATTTAGGTTCTGAACTGTCAGGCGGCGAACAACAAATGGTGGCCATCGCGCGCGCCTTGTTAAGCAACCCTCGCCTCATCATCATGGACGAACCCACCGAAGGGTTGGCGCCCGTCATGGTCGAACAAGTCATTACGGTATTGCGCAACCTGGTGAAAGACGGCAATGCACTGCTGCTGGTAGAGCAAAATCTGGGGGTTGCGCTTGCCGTGGCCGACGAGGTTGCCGTCATGGTGAATGGGGTGTTCGAGCGCCGCGTAACGGCAGATGCGTTGCGTCAGGATACGGACTTGCAACAGCGCCTGTTGGGCGTGGCCACGACGGCTTCCTGACTAATCTATGGCTTCGACGTAACGGGGGCTGATACCGCCGCACCTTGCAAACTTCGCGGACGCCGTGTCCCAAGATAAGTCCCCAACACAATACCCAGCAAACCCACCAAGTGCCACCAGGTAAAGGACTCGCCAAGCAGCAAAAGTGCGAAACCCACGCCAAAGACGGGGATCCAGTACTGGAATAACGAAGTACGTGCAACGCCCAATTCGGTGATGGCGCGATTCCAGTACATATTGCAGACAGCGGTAGCGATAGTGCCCGAAAATATCATCAGGATCCATGGCCAAATGCCGGGGTAGAAAACACTGGGCGTAGCCAGCTCAACCGTATCGTCGATGGCCAAGTGCAGACACAGCATGCCTGCACCCAGGGTGTAGATTATGCTGCTGATCACAAGGGCATTGAATTGCCTGGCCAAAGCTTGTATCAGCATCCCTCCCACCACGAAACTGAACATGGCACCGAACACTTGAAGATCGCCCCAACCAGGACCTGACAAGGACGCACCCGGGCTGCTGAAAACAACCGCAAATACGCCACCAAAGCCAAGCGCAATGCCTAACAGACGCATGCCAGTGAGCGATTCACGGAAAATGAAAGCTGCCAGAATGGATGCCACCAAAGGACTCAAGGCCATGATGAGCGAGGAATTGGATGCGCTTGCCCCCCGCATACCGTTGGTGAAAAAGAGTTGATTGGCGTAGACCATGCATACGGCGCACAGCAGAAAACGCAGCCATTGCCACCGGGAAATATGAAGCAGGTTGATGGCTCTACGCGACCCTATCAATGTAAGGTTAATAACGATGGCAGCGAGCACCATGCGTACGCACGCGATGATGAGCGGATCCCAATGGGCCGTTAGCACCTTGATGGCCGAGATGTTCAGCCCCCAAATGGCCATAACACCAATCAACAACAGTTGCATTCTTGTGGGATTCATTCGGTGCGGGGGTCATAATGCTAGCGGTACGACAAGCATATCAGCATTCAAGCCCCCTGCACCTGCTCCAGCAGGAACGTTTATGCCTACCCCTGCTTTGCCACCAACTGGCAGGTACTTTTTGACAACGGCATCACGGTTTGCTCTACAGGGATCTTGCCGACAATTTCGAAATAATCCCATGGGTACTTGGATGCGGCCGGTGTCTTGACCTTTGCCAGATACATGTCGCGCACTACCCGGCCATCTTCACGTATGCTTGCATTTTCGGTGAACGCGTCATTGATCGGCATGGCGCGCATAGCGGCAGCAACCTTATCGGCATCATCGCTGCCCGCCTTTTCCACCGCTTTCAGATAATGCAGTACGGACCCATAGGTACCCGCTTGCAACATGGACGGCATGGCGCCTGTTTTTTCCATGAAAACCTTGGACCAGGCCCGAGTCTTGTCGTTCATGTCCCAATAGGACGAGGTGGTCAAATAAGTGCCCTGCGCTTTATCCAATCCCAGACTGTGTACGTCATTGATCATCAGAATCATCGCTGCCAGGCTCTGACCGCTTTGCGTAATGCCGAACTCACCAGCCTGCTTGATGGCATTGATCGTATCGTTGCCGGCATTGGCAATGCCAATCACCTGGGCGCCAGAGGCCTGGGCCTGCAAAAGAAAGGATGCGAAATCAGCAACGTTTAATGGGTGCTTGACGGATCCCAGAATTTTCCCGCCTTCGCTGACCACCACTTCCGATGTATCCCGTGCAAGCTGGGCGCCAAAGGCATAGTCAGAGGCGAGGATAAACCAGGACTTCCCACCATTTGCGACTACTGCTGATGCCGTCCCATGCGCCATGGCATAGGTGTCGTAGGTCCAGTGAAAACCATAGGGTGAACACTGATCATTGGTCAAGGCTGTAGTTCCCGCCCCGGAAATCAACGCCAGCTTTTTGCTGTTCATCGCAATACGCTGTACGGCTAGGGCAATGGACGAATTCGGTATATCGACGATGACGTCCACTTCTCCCCTGTCGTACCACTCACGCGCCATCGACGCCCCCAGATCGGTTCGGTGCTGATGATCGCCGGAGATAAGCTGTATCGGTTTGCCCAACACTGTCCCGCCGAACTCATCGATAGCCATTTGCGCAGCGACCACAGAACCTTTTCCTGTGACATCGGCCGTTACGCCCGCCATATCAGTCAAAACGCCGATTTTCACGACGTCATCGGTAAGCTGTGCCTGGGCCTGCATACAAAGACAGGCTCCGCCCACAGCGGCAAGCAATTTTATTTTCTTAAACATGTGTGTCTCCTGGTATTTGTGCGGCGTCCAGCCACCTTACAAATCTTTGCTGGCAAGCCATTGGGAAATTAATTCAGCGATCTCTTCACTGTTGTCTTCGATCATCAACATATGGCCGTTGCCGTTTATACCCACGTCGGCCAACCAAAGTGTGTCCGCACCAAAATAGGCCGCGACGGCACCGTCTACGTCCTTGGGATGGCGAAGATCATGGTCGCCAGTCACCACCAGAATCGGGCGCTTTGCCACGACATCCGGCCCTGCAAGCCTAAGCCCCGCGCCTCCGATGTTGAAACGCTCATTCAGCACTTTTGCGCTTTCAGGGACGATAGACTTGGCGTACGGTTCTATGGCGTCCTTTGGAAAACGCGGGCTATTGGCCCAAAACTGACGAACAAAATCCATGCCGACATAAACGGGGGAATCCAAGGGGGAATACACGGGGCAGCCCAGGCTCTCATCGAGCCTAAGCGCCTCGATCGCAACAGGATCATCAGGCAGCGTTTTCTGGATATTGGCCGGAGGACCAGGAGCGATCCCGACAATAGCCAGCACCTGTTCGGGCAACGTCTCAGCAATCCACCACGCCAAAGGGCCCCCGGCGGAATGCGCCATGATGATCGCAGGGCCGACCTCGTCAACCAGCACGGCCAGCGATTCCCCGATATCGGTCAGGGATAAGGTGGCAAAGTCGCGGTTTGCTGGCGATCTGCCGTGGCCTGGCCAATCGACAACATAAACAGGGTGCCCAAGCCGTGCAAAATACGGCGCCCAGCCCTCACGCCCATCGGGAGTCGTCAGGTAAGCGGAACCTGTGTGAAAAGCGCCGTGCAGCATGACAATAGGCGGCTTAGCCTCTCTTGCAACGGCTGGCGCCAGAAAGTCTACATAGACGGGGTGCGCTGTCGTACCCGAATAAAAACATGCCATCGCCAATGTGTCCTTGCCCTATTCGCGCCATGTGGAGTTGATGATTTCAATCAGTCTATCCACAATTAGTTCCATATGCAACTAATTTTTAGCCAGAATTTATCGACACGAATCACACCGGCCAGGGAGCTATGCTGCAGATTGCCGGACCTGCCGCCAGATAGCTATACTCAACACCCAACCCTAACGCTTGGTTAAGAATGACACACAATTTGAGCGATATCCTGGACGGCGTGGCTATCCCAATGTCCTATAAACTGGGGTATATGAACAACAGTTATCGGGAACCGTCCTTTCGAGCTATTGAGGCCACGTACGGCCTTACGCGCCCCGAAATCCTGTCCCTGATATTTCTTTACTTCAAGGACGGGATCGCCGCCGCTGACATTTGCGATTTTTCAGGACATTTGAAAACCAACATCAGCCGAGCCGTGACAGCCCTGGAGAAGAAAAAACTGATCATCAGGAAGCCGTACCAGAACGACCAGCGCCGGCAGCTCTTGTATATCACCAAGGCAGGCCGGAAACTGCATGATCTTTTCATGCCGGGGCTGGTATCCCGTGAACAGGATATGGTCGCCTGCCTGTCCGATAGCGAACAAGAGCAGCTGTCGATGCTATTGCACAAACTATGCGCCCATGCCCCCGCCTGGAGTGCGCGCCCCGTGGAACTACTGCCCCAAGCCAACCTTCTCGACTAGCTTCCGGTTCGATTCCAGTTCCGCCAGGATGCTATGAGTGAACTGCTGCGGCGTACCGGTAGCGGGAATATTGCTGCTGTCCACCAGCATCTTATGGATTTCAGGCGT
>DATJCP010000018.1:0-7163 GCA_035514715.1 Candidimonas sp. | reverse complement strand
GATGCGTATGGCTTCGGCGATGGAGTGGGTGACGAACATGACGGTGAACCGGGTGTCGTCCCACAGTTGCAGGAGTTCGTCCTGCATTTGGCGGCGGGTAAGAGCGTCCAGGGCAGCAAAGGGCTCGTCCATGAGCAGGATATCGGGTTCCATCGACATGCCGCGCGCAATGGCGACGCGCTGTTTCATGCCGCCCGACAAAGTGTGGGTATAGCTATCGGCGAACTGACCCAGATGGACTTTTTCCACGTAGGCCCTGGCGCGTTCTTCTGCCTCTTTCTTGGACATTTTGCGCGCGACCAGGAGTGGAAACATGACGTTTTCAAGCACGGTCTTCCAGGGGAGCAACTGATCGAACTCCTGGAAGACCATCATGCGATCCGCACCTGGCTTTTTTACTGTCTTGCCCTTGATGCGGATCTCGCCTTCTTCTGGAGTCAAATAGCCGCCGACGGCTTTTAGCAAGGTCGACTTGCCGCAACCTGACGGCCCAAGCAATACGAACCGGTCTCCGCTACTGACGTTGAAACTGACTTGGTTCGTGGCGGTAATGATGCTTTCCGGCGTCTTGTACCTTAGGGTTACGGCATCGACTTCCAGCAAATAAGGCATGCGTTTCTCCTGACGCCGGTTATTAACTGCCGTTAAGCCCTGCGGATTCAGGCAGGAAGTAATCGGTCCATTTGGCGGGCTTGGTTTTGAGGATGCCTACCTTGCTCATGTGCTCGGCAAATTTCATGGAACCGGCAGGCGCCATTTGGAAGTCCATCATTCCGGGCTGCTTGAGCATGTCTAATAGTTCGGCGGCGCTGGTCTTGTCGCCGCTGACTTCGCGATAGATATCGACCGATTTTTCCGGATTGGCCTTGATAAAGGCGATGGCCTCTTTGGATGCGTCAAGAACCGCCTTGATGATTTTTGGGTTGGCTTCGGCGAACTTGGTGGTGGTAAACAGCGTGGATTGAGACAGGCCGCCATCGATAATGTCGTTCGACATTAATAGGACATGCGCACCGGGAACGGTTTTGAGTTCCTTGTAGGAGAAGGGCGGTGCGGCGAAGTGGGTGGAGATTTCGCCTTTGGGGTTGGCAAGCATGGCGGCGGCATCGGGGTGGCCCAGTTGCACCGTGTTGGCATCCAGCTTGGACCAGTTATCTTTGCCGAACTCTTTTTCGGCTGCCATCTGCAGCAGGATGGCTTGAGTGGACACACGCACCGTGGGGACGGCGATTTTGTCGGTTGGGCTGAAGTCTTTCAGGGTTTTGATTTTCGGGTCGCGGCTGATCAGCGTAAGAGGAAGCGCCGAGTGGGTGGTGATGCCCTTGACCTTGCCTTTGGTGCGATCCCACAACAGCAGCAGGTTGCCAACGCCGCTATTGACGATCTCGACATTGTCGGACAGCAGGGCGTCGGTGGCTGCGCCGCCGCTGCTGAACGAGCGCCAGTTCACCTTAAGGTCTTTGATGCCTTCCTGTGCCGCGCTTTTTTCGATGAGCTCTTGTTTTTGCATTACCAGTGCAGGCAGATACAGGATGCTGGGCTGCTTGGTAATGGTGATTTCGGTTTTTTCCTGGGCATAGGAACTGGCGGCTGCGCCAGTGAGCGCAGTCAGCAGAATAGCCGCTGCGTATTTGCTTGTCAGTCTCATGTCTCTCTCCGTTGTATTACGGTTATGGTGTAAAGGTGCTGCAAGTCAATATCAAATATACTAATATATTAGTTATGAAAGTTGAAGTGTTAAGTTTTAATCAACAATAATATGTGATGGTTTTTAGCTATGAAGCCGCTAACGGAATTGGATCGCGCCCGGCATGCCGTGCCGCAGCTGTATGAGTTGCTAAGGGCTCAGATTGTGTCGCTGGAATTGCTGCCTGGGGCGCCGCTGTCGCGCGTGCAATTGTCGGCCGAGTTCGGTATTAGCCAGACGCCGGTGCGAGAAGCCCTATTGAAACTCGCCGAGGAAAGGCTGGTCGATGTGTTTCCCCAGGCCGCAACCCGGGTCAGCCTGATTGATATCGCCTTTGCCCAGGAAACGCATTTCTTGCGGCGAGCTATCGAGTTGGAGATTGTGCGGGAACTGGCCATGAATAAGCCGACGGCGCTGATTGCCGAGCTGAAAGCCTTGCTGACTCGGCAAGAGGCCTTGCGCGATGAGCCGGATTTGGGCGGGTTTACCGAAACCGATCAGGCTTTTCACCGATGTATGTACAGGGCCGTGGGAAAAGAAGCTTTGTGGGAGCTGGTGCATAGCCGCAGCGGCCATATTGATCGCCTGCGCCGTTTGCATTTACCCGCCAGTGGGAAGTTAAGCCGCATAGTCAGCGACCATAGCCAAATACTTGCAGCCATGGAAAATGGCAATCCGTCTGAAGCGCAGGATTGCTTGCGCATGCATTTATCGGGCACGCTGGAATACGCCGACCAGATACGGCAAGCGCATCCGCAATACTTCACCAGGCACTAATTGGACAAAGGCCGGATTAGCACTTGTCGTGCGTAATCCGGCCTTTGCTTATAAGGCTGGGCGTAACGCGGTACTTTACCGCTGTGCTACGCCTGATTTTGCATGCCTTACGATGCGGCTTTAACTACCTGACGCCATTGATGCAGCAGCGGCTCGGTATAGCCGTTAGGCTGTTCCAAACCCTTGAACACCAAGTCGCATGCTGCACGATACGCGGCTGACGTTTCGAAATGGCCGGCCATGGGGCTGTAAGCTGGGTCGCCTGCGTTCTGGCCGTCGACCACCGCTGCCATGCGTTGCAGGGTTTCGGTGATTTGTTCCTTGCTGACGATGCCGTGGCGCAGCCAGTTGGCCATGTGCTGGCTGGAAATGCGCAGGGTGGCGCGGTCTTCCATCAGGCCGACGTTATGAATGTCGGGCACCTTCGAGCAGCCTACGCCCTGGTCTACCCAGCGCACGACATAGCCCAGAATGCCTTGTGCGTTGTTGTCGAGTTCTTCCTGGATTTCCTGGGCCGACCAATTGGTGTCGGTGGCGACGGGTACTGTCAGGATCTTGTCGAGCAAGGGTTCGGACTTGCCTTCCATGCCGCGCTGGATTTCCTGCACGTCGACTTGGTGATAGTGCAGTGCATGCAGCGTGGCGGCTGTCGGCGACGGAACCCAGGCGGTATTCCCGCCGGCTTTCAGGTGGCCGATTTTTTGCGCCAGCATGTCGGCCATCAGGTCGGGCATGGCCCACATCCCTTTACCGATCTGGGCATGGCCGCGCAGGCCGCATTCCAGGCCGACTTGCACGTTATTGCGCTCGTAGGCATCGATCCAGACGCTGCGCTTCATGTCGCCCTTGCGCACCATGGGACCCGCTTCCATAGATGTGTGCATTTCGTCGCCGGTGCGATCCAGGAAGCCAGTGTTGATGAATGCGACACGCTGCTGGGCTTGCGCAATACATGCTTTCAGGTTGGTGCTGGTGCGCCGCTCTTCGTCCATGATGCCCATTTTGATGGTATTGGGCGCCAGGCCGAGCAGGGCTTCGGTACGGGAGAAAAGCTCATTGGCAAAGGCTACTTCGGCAGGCCCGTGCATTTTGGGTTTGACGATATAAATCGAGCCGCTGCGCGAGTTGCCGCCCTTTTGCAGGTCGTGCATGGCGATCATCGACGTAAAGACAGCGTCGAGTATGCCTTCAGGGATTTCCTGGCCTTGTGCGTCAAGTATGGCCGGATTCGTCATGAGATGGCCGACGTTGCGGATGAACATCAGCGAGCGGCCATGCAGCTTGCGTGTTTCACCATTGACGTCGGTGTAGCTGCGATCGGGGTTCAGGACGCGGGTAAAGGTTTTTCCACCTTTCTCGACCTGTTCGGCCAGGGTGCCGTTCATCAGGCCCAGCCAATTGCGGTAGGCAGTGACCTTGTCTTGCGCATCAACGGCGGCGATGGAGTCTTCGCAGTCCATGATGGTGGTCAGGGCCGATTCCATCAGCACATCTTTGACGCCTGCAAGGTCTTGCTTGCCGATGGGGTGGGTTTTGTCGATCTGCACCTCGAAATACAGGCCGTTGTGCTTGAATACAAGAGCTTCGGGCGCTGCGGCATCGCCGCGATGGCCCTGCAACAGGGCAGGTTGTGCAAGCGTTGTGGGTTGCCCGTTGCCTAGTGTGACTTGCAACTTGCCGTCTTTGACTGCGTAGGCGGTGGCATCGGCATGCGAACCTTGCGCCAGAGGGATGCTGTCGTCCAGGAACTTGCGGGCGAAGGCAATAACCTTGGCGCCGCGCACAGGGTTGTAGCCACCGGCGCGTGTTGCGCCATCGGTTTCTGCAATGGCGTCGGTACCGTACAGGGCATCGTACAGGCTGCCCCAGCGCGCATTGGCTGCATTAAGCGCATAACGGGCATTGGTAATGGGTACGACAAGCTGCGGACCTGCCTGCTGGGTGATTTCTGTATCGATCTTGGTTGTTTCGATTTGAACCTTGGCGGGCACTTCTTGCAGGTAGCCGATTTCACGCAGGAAGTCTTGATAAGCGCCAGCATTCTTGATGGGGCCGGGATTCTGGCGATACCACTTGTCGAGTTCCGCTTGCAGGCGGTCGCGCTCGGCCAATAGTTGGCGGTTCTTTGGGGCCAGGTCGTGAACCAGTTTATCAAGACCAGACCAGAAAGCATCGGAAGCGACCCCGGTGCCGGGCAAGGCTTCGCGCTCGACAAATTGGTGAAGTTCGGTAGCAACCTGCAGTTGCTTGCATGCGATTCTGGCAGTCATGTTGGATCCTTGTTGGGAATAGAGAGAAATTCGGGCGCACAGCTTCCTGGCCCAGTGCTTTGCGCCGTATCGTGTATAGGCGTCGTAGGCTGGAGCGAGTAGACTATTGTCAGGGCGCGCACCTATTATGGACTGTCGCGTACCAGGACTCAACACCACTCAAGGTTTAAGGACTTGATACTTAAAGTACCTAATTGATGGTGAATGGCACCCAATTCGGCCCCTTTGAGTATTAGTGATGTCAAGGGAAAAATCATGAAAAACCAAGTGAAATTGATCGGCGCGCCATCCGCCTTGCTGCTCCTGGAAGGCTGGTCGGCTACGGAAGGGCGTGATGCCATACATAAGACGTTCATTTTCAAGAATTTCAACGAGGCATTCGGGTTCATGAGCTGCGTTGCCATGCAAGCCGAAAAGCTGGATCATCATCCAGAATGGACGAATGTCTATAACCGGGTCAGCGTTACGTTGACAACCCACGACGCCAAAGGCGTTACGGAACGGGACGTGGCCTTAGCCTTGTTCATGGATAAATTGGCTTAATTATTCGGATACTTTATGGAACCCATTTCGCAAGCTGTTGTACAAGACCTGGCGCCTAAAGGTACATTGCGTGTCGCCATTAATTTTGGCAATCCGGTGCTGGCGCAGCCCCACCCGCAAACGCAGGCGCCCATGGGCGTGTCGGCGGATTTGGCCCAGGAACTGGCGCGCCAGTTGGCCGTACCGCTGGAATTCATTACATACGATGGGGCCGGCAAGGTTGCCGCGGCGGCCGATACCGACGCTTGGGATGTCGCTTTCATGGCGATTGATCCGGCACGTGCCGAAAAAGCCAGGTTCACGCAGCCTTATGTCATCATCGAAGGCACTTATTTGGTGAGATCCGATTCGCCTTTGAAAATCATTGATGATGCCGACAACAAAGGCGTGCGCATTGCGGTAGGCAAGGGCGCGGCATACGATCTTTTTCTAAGCCGTACTTTGCAGCATGCCGAGCTTGTGCGGGCTGATACCTCGGCGGCAGCGATTGATTTGTTTTTGGATCAGTCGCTGGAGGCCGCGGCAGGGGTCAGGCAGCCTTTGGAAGCGTTTGCCGCCACACACCATGGCCTACGTGTTATCGACGGGCGTTTCACGGCAATCGAGCAGGCCATGGCGACGCCCAAAGGGCGTACGCTGGGTTGGGAGTTCCTGCAGTCGTTCATAGGCAACATGAAGGCCAGCGGCTTTGTTGCGCAAGCGCTGGAACGTAGCGGCCAGCGAGACGCCAGCGTCGCACCTTGACGCGTCTGTTGTTATGGCGTGAGCCACGCCACCAGCACGGAAACGGTTGCCAGCGATAGCACGGTCGAGATCAAGATGGCCCGTGATGTGGTGGCGGGCTCGCGCTCATACAGCTTGGCCAGCATGAAAGGGCCGGTGCCTACCGGCAAGGCCGCCAGCAGCACCGCTGTTGCGGCCCACATCGGGGGCATATCGAACACCCAGCGCACAAGAACAAAGGCAATCAGCGGGTGAAGCACCAGCTTCAATGCAACGATGCGCCACACGGCGCCATGATGTTCGGCAGGTTCGCCCTGCGCCAGGAACAAGCCTATGGTGACCAGTGCACAAGGGCTGGCTGCCGCCCCCAACAATGTGGTGAACTGCAGCACGGCATAGGGCAGCGGCACCTGGATCGCAGCTATCATTAAACCCAATAGCGGCGCGGCGACAAGCGGGTTACGCAGCAACGACATCACAACCTTGCGTGCTGTACCCAATATATTGCGCGATCCCAACAAATCGATTTCTATCAGCACGATGGAAAATGCGAACAGTACACAAGCGGTCAGCAGGGTGGCAATAATGACGGCGGGCAGGCTTTCGGGCCCAAATACCATCAGACATAGCGGTATGCCCATGAAGCCTGCGTTCGAGTAGGACGATGCCAAGCCTTCGATGCTGGCATCGGCCAGCCGCCCGCGGCGATGGCGATCCATCACATATGACACGAGAAAGACTGCGGCAATGGCCAGGCTGGAAGCAGCGACGTAGCCGGGCTGGTTGATTTGTTCCCTGGTGATTTGCGCCATGGCCTGGAAAAGCAGCGCGGGCAGCGCCATCCACACCACGAATTTGTTCAGGCTGTCGACAGCGCCTGCCCCCAAGAGTCGTTTTCGTCCACTGATATAGCCGATCAGGATGAGCGCAAAAAGCGGAAAGACGGCATTGATAATGACGCTCAAGGGGAGTCCTGACAGGAGGTTTGAATGTGGGGTATTAAAGCAAATAATTGCTGCACATGTTAAGACGTCATCTACAGATGTCATACTCGGCATTAAGTGCGATAGTGCGTTCCTATACTGTTATTTTGTTTGGTGGCCAGCCATGTTTGATACTTCGAATACCGATACCCCCACCCTTTTACCTCCGTTCTTGCCTTT
>DATJCP010000017.1:0-4193 GCA_035514715.1 Candidimonas sp. | reverse complement strand
ACGAGCGGCCACGGAAGATAGCGATGCGCTTTCCATCCTGGTTGGTGACATGGACGTCATAAACCCCGGTTCGGCCTGCCAATGAATACTCGGCGGCATGCGCCGTGAGAACATCACCCTCGAAGCCGGGCGCCAGGTAGTCGATGGAACATCCCGATGCCACTGTCACCGAATTGCGCGAGTTGCACGCGAAAGCGAAAGTACTGTCGGCCAAGGCAAAAATAAAACCGCCATGACATGTTTTATGGCCATTCAACATATCGGCCCGTACCGTCATGGTCATACTGGCCTGGCCTGGCGCCACTGACACAACACTTGCGCCCAAGGCTTGCGAGGCCGCATCGCTCTCGTACATGGACTTGGCAGTCAGTTCTGCCAATTCCTGCGGATCTTCGGGCAACTGCAGCAATGTTGCTGTCGAGCTTGATGACAAGGAATTCATTATTGTCCTTTGAAATTCGGTTGGCGCTTGCCAAGAAAGGCCGCGACCCCTTCCGCATAATCTGCAGAGGCGCCCAGTTCGCGCATCAGGTCGCGTTCAAGATCAAGCTGCTCGTCCAGCGTGTTACCCAGGCTTTGATTCAAAGCACGCTTGGTATAAGCCAGGCCTTTAGTGGGTGCTGCAGCAAAATGCCGAGCAAGCTCGTCAAGCCGTGTATCGAACTGATCGTCCGCGATGCATTCCCAGATCAAGCCCCACTGCGCCGCTTGTTCGGCGCTTAGCTTGTCGCCCAACAAAGACAAGCCCATGGCGCGCGCCTGCCCCACCAGACGCGGCAACACATAGGTGCCTCCGGTATCGGGCAATAGCCCAAGACGGCAAAATGGCTGAATGAAACTGGCCGACTGCTTGGCAATGACAATATCCCCGGCCAGCGCCAAATTTGCGCCAGCCCCTGCGGCAACCCCGTTGACCCCCACCACCACCGGCATAGGCAAGGCACGCAGACGGCGCACCAACGGCGCATAGTATTTTTCTATAGTGGCGCCCAGATCGACCGGCGCCGCATCGGCGCTCATTTCACGCTCGGACAAGTCCTGCCCGGCGCAAAAGCCGCGGCCATTGCCAGAAAGAACCAACACGCGCGCGCCCTGGATTTCCACCTTGCTCAAGGCATCGGCCAATTCGCCATGCATAACAGCAGTGAAGCTGTTGAGCTTGTCGGGGCGATTCAACATGATGCGTGCCACCGCATCATCGAGCGTGAATTCAATGTTTTCGTAGTTCATCAAGTCCCTTTTATCTATTTATTGTTAGCGTATTCAGTCATGCCAGCGTGTTTGCACCACGCGGTAGCGGTTGGCTACATAGGCGGAATCAGACAAGGCCGCGTTAGCTGCCGGATTGGCGCCGGTTCCGTGGAAATCGCTGAATGCGGCGGTTTGGTTGACGAACACAGCCCCCGCCAAGTTCAACGATAACGACACGCCCGCACGCTCGGCTGCCTTCTGTACTTGCTTGGCAACGGTATCGTCGGTGGTATAGGCAGACAATGACAACGCGCCATGATCGACTACCGTTTGGCGCGCCAGCGCAATACTGGCGTCGGTGGAGTCTGTAGCCACAACAAACACAATGGGGCCAAACCATTCGCGCAATATGGCAGGGTTGGCAGCATCGGCCTGCAACAGCAAGGGAGTTTGAACTTGAGCGCCGTCGAATTGCGGGTGCGCCAGACGGCGGCTGTCGGCAAGCACCGGCAAGCCCAAGGCCCTGGCTTCATCGATGCGCTGCAGGGTTCCCGCATTCTGAATGGCGCCAGTCACTTCGACGGCTTTGGCTGGATCGCCCGTCAATTTCTCCACCGCCAGGGCAAGGCCTGCGGCAACATCATCAAAACTCATATGCCCATCGGCCGTTTTTATGCCATCGCGCGGGACATACACGTTTTGCGGCGCCGTGCACATCTGACCCGAATACAAGGCAAACGAGAAAGCCAGGTTGCGGGCAACACTTTTGAAATCATCGACCGAATCGATAATGACCTGGTTCACGCCGGACTTCTCGGTATATACCTGGGCCTGGCGGGCGTGGCTTTCAAGCCAGTTGCCGTTGGCGCTGCTGCCTGTGAAGTCGATAAGCTTTACCGCTGGATTCAGGGCCAGTGCCTGTGCGGTGTCGTCGTCGGCGGCATGGGCGGCCAGCATAACGACGTTGGGATCGAAGCCGGCATCAGCCAGCACTTCGCGCGCGATTTTCACAGTAATGGCCAGGGGCAGGATGGCGGCCGGATGCGGCTTGACGATCACAGTGTTGCCCGTTGCCAGGCTGGCAAACAAGCCTGGGTATCCATTCCAGGTAGGAAAGGTGGAGCAGCCAATGACAAGGCTGATACCGCGAGGCACGATCGTAAACTGCTTTTGCATCTTGATGGGATCGTGCTTGCCCTGGGGCTTTTCCCAGGAAACCAGCCCCGGAATCCGCGCCATTTCTTGCCAGGCATATGCTACCGCTTCCACGCCGCGATCTTGTGCATGGGGGCCGCCAGCCTGGAAAGCCATCATGAAACCCTGCCCCGGCGTGTGCTGTACCGCATAGGCCATTTCAAAGCTGCGCTGATTCAAGCGTTTAAGAATTTCAAGCGACACGCCCACCCAGGCACGCGGGCCCGCCTCACGCCATGACTCAAGCGCCTTTTCCGATTGCTCGACCAGCGTTTGCACCGGCACCTGCGGATAGCGGATATTCAGTTCTATGCCGAATGGCGAAACTTCATTGCCGACCTTGCCCGTCGCGCCTTCCTGCTCCAAGGGAAAATCCTTGCCCTGGTAGGCTTCGAATGCCGCACGCCCGTCATCGTTGGCGGTTTCGCCATAAACCCGAGGACTGGGCGACTCTGAAAATGGGCTCCAATAACCGCGCGTTGCGGCGGCAGAGACGGCCTTCTCGAGAAGTTCTTGATGATCGCTGAAAAAATCGTTAGTCACAGTGCTCACTCCAATTAGATACTGTTCCAGCTCCCCCGGAACAGCTATATATTTTTTATATCAACCGGCTGCCGACGATAACTTCGCGGCAGGCGAGGCTTCAGGTTTCCTGGTCGAAATCAATCACCAGACGGTCAGTTACCGGAAAGCTTTGGCAACACAAAACAAAACCGCGGGCGACTTCATAGTCTTCAAGCGCAAAATTGGCATCCATATCGACTTCGCCTTCTATGACCTTGCAACGGCAGGAAGAACAGACCCCACCCTTGCAGGAATAAGGCAATTCTATGCCTTGCGCCAGCGCCGAATCCAGTACGCTGTCTTTGTTTTTCTCTATGCTCAGGGTGCGTGTAACGCCGTCCTGTATGACAGTGACATCGCACATCTGGCTACCTGGCGCCTTGCGGGCTTCGTGCCCCGTGCGCAAGGCACGCGGCCCCTTGGGGGACCCGAACAACTCGAACTTGATCCTGGATTTATCCAGCCCCTTGTCTATCAGGGCCTGGGTGACCGACTCCGTCATGTCTTGTGGGCCACAAACAAAGGCATAGTCGATCTGCGACGGGTCCATCCACAGGCTGAGCAGTTGCTCGACCTTGTCCCCATCCAGGCGGCCATTGAACAACTCAATATCCTGATGCTCCCGGCTCATCACATAGACCAGCGAAAACCGTGTCATGTAGCGGTTTTTCAAGTCTTCGATTTCTTCCCGAAACAATACGGCGGACGATGCGCGATTGCCGAAGAACAAAGTAAAGCTGCTGTTGGGTTCGGTATCAAGCGCGGTTTTCACCAAAGACATGATGGGGGTAATGCCGCTACCCACCGCAAAGGCGGCATACTGATTCGCGTTTTCAGGTGAAAAATCGACGGTGAAATTGCCATCGGGAGGCATCACTTCAATAGACTGGCCCGCTTGCAAATGCTGATTCGCCCAGCCGGAAAAAACGCCATCATTCATGCGCTTGATGGCGACACGCAACTGCCTGTCGCTGGGCGCGGCGCAAATCGAGTACGAGCGGCGCAGGTCTTCTCCGTCGACATCGGCACGCAAAGTCAAATACTGCCCTGGGCGAAAAGCGAACTTGTCGTGCAAGTCGACCGGGACATCAAACGTCACGACTACTGCGTCACGTGTATTCTTGGCAACCGAGGCCACTTTCAATGAATAGAAGTTATTCATAAAGCTAATGCGCCTTAAAGTAATCAAAGGGCTCGCCGCAATCGTTGCAGCGATACAGGGCTTTGCAGGAAGTCGAACCAAA
>DATJCP010000016.1:0-8035 GCA_035514715.1 Candidimonas sp. | reverse complement strand
CGCCACAAGAATGGCGGTGGTAGATCCACCATATTGCGCACCGTAATAAATACCGGCAAGCATGATCAGACCGGCAACTGGCGGCAGCACATAAGTAATGGGCAGCAGCATGGCAATCGTGGGCACAGGGCCGATGCCAGGCAATACGCCGATCAGGGTGCCGAGTAGGCAGCCCAGCAAGCAGTAAGCCAGGTTTTCGGGGGTGAAGGCCACCGAAAAGCCTAGAGCCAAGTGTTCAAATAATTCCATTTCCGGTGCTCCTTTAATTGCCTAGAAAGCTGGGCCACAGGGGGAAGATCAATCCTAGCCCCTTGATGAATGCCAGCCAGACGAACAGGACAAGAAATATCCCGTTGGCCACAGCGACTTTCCAGCTGAATATGTGGCTTGCCATGCTGCTAAGAAAGACCAGCAGGAAGACCGAAATGTAGATGCCCAGATGATCCAGGAGAGCACCGGAAAGGGCGACTGAGCCAATCACGATGAAGGTGATTTTCCAGTCGAATTTTTCGAGTTCTTGTTCTTGCGCCTTGGGCGATAATGCCCCAAGTGCTACCACAGCCCCGAGTATGGTTAGGCATACGCCTAGCCAGAACGGGAAGTAGCCTGGACCCATACGGGCAGCGGTGCCCATGGAATAACTAGTGGCGCCCAACGCAAATCCGATGCCTATGGCAACGAACATAATACCGGACCAGAAGTCCTGCTTATTTCTGAGCTGCATGTTGACGAAATCTCCCTGACAGCATGATAAAACGGATATTTGAGCGCACTGGCCATGTGGATGACCAGCCTCGTCGTTGGCGACGGCAGGCGAAGGCGCTAAATACCAAAAGGTGAGGAATGGTAATGGACGTCATCGGGCCTGAAAACCCTGATTTGCCCTTGGTTGTTCAGGGTTTACCCTGGACTATGCTGTTTTTTACATATTAGAGGCGGTACCGGTTGCCCATACAGCCTTAAATGAAAGAAAAATGAAAGGCTTTGGAAAGAGGGGTGAAAGGTTATGATTGGTTTTCATTTTTCCCTACCCACTTCGGGGTGGGATGGTTTACGATAACGCCCATGTTGCAAGATATTGATTCTCTCGCTGCCCGTATCGGGCAAATGGTGCAGTTCGCTCGTCAGCTTCAAACCGAGCGTACCGCCCTGCAGGCTCGTCTAAAAAATCTGGAGCAAGAACGCGACGCATTGCGCGATCAGTTGTTGCGCCGCGAGGTCGAATACGCCTCTACGACCGAGCGCGCCAATAACCACGAAGCCGAAATGCAGGCATTGCGTTCCGAGGCTGAAGCTGCCCAGGCTACACTTCAGGTTGAAGCCATGCAGTACAAGACCGAATGCGAAGCGGTCAAGCAAAAGCTTGCCGTCTGCCAAGCCGACACCTCGCAACTGCGCGTGGTTACTGACAAGGCTCGCGAGCATATTGATTCAATACTAATGCGCCTGCCCGGTGCGCCCCAGGAGTAAGTACTATGGAACGCATTGACGTATCCATTTTGGGCCGCGATTATTCCCTGGCGTGCATGCCAGCTGAAAAAGACGCGCTTTTGGCTGCTGTGCGCCATGTCGATCAGCGCATGTTGGGTGTCAAGGGCTCGGGCAAGGTAGCCAGCAATGAACGCATTGCCGTCATGGCTGCTATCCAGATTGCTATCGAACTCTTGGCCATGCGGGCCCCCGATGGCCCTTTAAGCAGTCTTGCGCTGGGCGATTTCAAGCGTAAAATTGAAGACATGAACGAAATGCTCGACCAGGTAGTCGGACCAGCAAATCAAAATCAGGGTAAGATCTCTACATAAAGTTTTCGAATATTGTTTTTCAGTATTCACCAGTTAGTCCCTGCCGTGTTCGTGACTTGGCCATACATTCCTTGAACCAATGCTTATGGCATGCAGGTTGTTGGATTGACAAGTAGGAGTGCTTTCCATTTATGGCGAGCCCGAAGCTTGACTGAAGGCGACCACCTTGAACCCACGGTTCCAGGATGCCGGCCTAGACGGCACAGGCGGGGCAATTTTTTCAAAGCTCGTCTTCGGACGAGCTTTGTTGTTATGGGATCGAAACATGTATCTTTCCACACAAAAACGTAAATGGCTGTTAGGTATTGCGCTATGTATGGGTGCAAGTGTTTTGGCATTGCCGGCATCCGCTCAGCAAGACGACGACAGCACAGCCAAGGGCGGCAAATGGCCACAAGCCAGTTTACGTGCCGAAGCATCGGCCGAGGTTCCTCAAGATACGGTAAAAATAACGCTGGCAACGGAAATCAGCGATGTATCCCAGACCGCAGTTGCCAAGGCGCTAAGCAAAGCGCTGGATAGCGTCATGAGTCAGGCCAAAGGCGATCCCAAGATCAAGGTCAGTAGCGGCAATTACCGTCTTTGGCCCATGAGCAATGAAAAGGGAAAAATTTCGAATTGGCGTGGCCGTGGCGAAATTTTTCTTGAATCCACCGACTTTGCCGCAGCATCCGAGCTGGCCGGTAAGTTAAGCGATCGTATGCCTGTCGATAACCTGGCCTTTTCTGTTTCGCCGCAGGCACGGGCCAAGCAAGAGCAGGCTTTGCTGACTCAAGCTGTGCAGGCATTTAGCGATCGCGCCCAGGCCTTGACGGGTGCTTTGGGCTTTGCCAGCTACACAATACGCAATGTCGATTTGGGTGGGGCTGGGGCCCAGCCTTATCAGCCGGCTGGGCGCATGATGGCTATGGCGGCCGATAAAGCCAGTGTGCCGCTTGAAGGCGGCACTGAAATGGTTACTGTGTCTATCCGCGGTTCGATCTTTTTGCACTCCACACAAAAATAATTGCCCCGGCCAGCACCATGGGTATCGACAGTAGTTGACCCATGGACAGCCCTCCAGCCAGCAGGCCCAGGTAGTTATCGGGCTCGCGGGTGAATTCAACCAGAAAGCGGAATGCCCCGTATCCCATCAAAAACACGGCGCTGATCTGGCCTGTGGGACGTGGTTTGCGGGCGAACAACCATACCAGCGCAAACAGAACAAAACCTTCCAGTCCCATTTCATATAGTTGCGAAGGGTGGCGGGCAATGCCATCGCCAGTTTGAGGAAATACCATTCCCCAAGGTAGTGTGGTTGGACGGCCCCAAAGTTCGCCATTGATAAAGTTGCCTAGGCGGCCGGCAGCCAAGCCTAATGGAATCAAAGGCGCTACAAAGTCCCCGATTTCCAGCAAAGTTTTTTTATGCTTGCGGGCAAAAATCAGCAAGGCCACGATGACCCCGATCAGCCCACCGTGAAACGACATTCCGCCTTGCCACAAGTAGAAAACCTCAAGCGGGTGCGCAAGATACTCGGCAGGTTTATAAAATAGTACGTAGCCTAGGCGCCCACCGGCAATAACGCCCAGCACGCTATAGAAAATGATGTCTTCCAGATTGCGCAGGGTCAGGTCGGTTTCGCCACGATTGATACGCCATCGCCCCAAAAACCACACTAATGCGAAGCCGATCAGGTACATCAGCCCATACCAATGTATAGCCACGGGGCCGATCTGCAGGGCGATAGGGTCAATTTTCGGATATTGGAGCATGGGTCACTTGTATCAATGAAATATCGTCGATAATACCCTGATATAGACGGGAGCAAGCTGGGCCGTAGGCCAGTTGCTTTGTATTTACACGTATCGGGTTCTGGTTTATGTACTCACGGTTTCTTTTCATTTTGTCCTGTATTGCCGGACTGGGGCTTGGCGGAACGGCTTCGGCACAAACCGCCGGTATCGATTTGGCGCGCGCCAATAATTGCTTGGCCTGTCATCAGGTTGACCAAAAGCGGGTTGGCCCCTCATTTACCCTGATTGCGGAACGTTTCGTTAATCAGGAAGGTGCTGCCGCCTATTTGGCGAATGCTGTTCGCCAAGGGGGCAGGGGGCGCTGGGGTGCGGTGCCTATGCCAGCTCAGCCGCAAGTCAGTCCGGCAAATGCGCAGCTTATCGCTGCATGGATACTGTCGTTGGCCGATAAAGACAAACTCGAAATCAAATAGCAGGGGGCGTTATGACTGAAGTCGCAGTATTGGGTGGCGGTTGTTTCTGGTGTACCGAATCGGTATTCCAGTCAGTGCGAGGAGTCCTCGACGTTGCACCGGGGTATAGCGGCGGCCATGTCGATAATCCCAGCTATGAGCAGGTATGCGGTAAGTCCACCGGGCATATCGAGGTGGTGCGAGTGGTTTTCGATCCTGAGATCATCGACTTTCAGACGATCTTGCAAGTTTTCTTTGCCACACATGATCCGACCACAGTTGATCAGCAGGGGGCTGATATTGGGCCGCAATATGCGTCAGCCATTTTTTGCCAATCGCCGCAGCAAGCAGAAATCACCAAGCAGATTATTGCTGAAGTCCAGGCAGAGCTAGGCGAGCCTGTGGTCACCAAAGTGTTGGGAGCCGAGCATTTTTGGCCGGCGGAAGATTACCACCGTAATTATTATGTGCAGCATCCCAATCAGGGGTATTGCCAGGTGGTGATTTCACCCAAACTTAGCAAGTTTCGTAAGCACTTTTCGCAGTTGCTGGCAGATTAGCCTGCTTGGCAAGCCGCATCCAAGGGTGCTGGACCAGCTTAAAAGAAACAAGCCCGGCCAAGCCGGGCTGTTCTTTTTCAGGAGGATTGTTCAGCACTGGCCGGGTTGGTGCTCCAACTGCCACGGTCAGTCAGTTTGGCCAGGGTGGCAACAATGGCCAGCGTTATGAGCACTCGGCCGACCAGCAGTATCCATACGTCCGCACCCAAGGCGACCAGCAAGATGGTATCTTCAATTAGTGCATGAGATAGTGATAGCCAGGTCAGTGCCAGGAATCGTGTGCGTGGCGAGAAATTCTGTTTCTTGGCCTCTTCGATAATCAGTGCGCCGCCATAGGTCAGTCCCAGCAGTACGCCAACAGTGGTGACAGGGGCAACCTGGGCATTCAGCCCCGAGATTCGCAGCAAAGGCATCATTGCCGTGGTGATGCGGCGGGTAATGCCCAGTTTTTCCAGTGCATCCAGCACCATGACCAGGACTGCAATAATTACAAAGGTCAGCACTAAAGAAAATGCGGTTGCTTGTGCCCATGCCAGGTAGGAGTTGGCCGTGCCGTCTGAGGCGGCGGCCGATCCTCGCAGCCATTCGAAGGACATGGGTTCGGCCAGGGCGCCCGTCAGGTGGCAGGCCCACGATACCGCGGCGCCGTATGCAATGGCGGTACCAATACGCAATGCCGATGTCGACCAGAAGCCTGCGCCTGCCTGCTTGACGATGGCTTGTTCTACGGGAATGTTGTGGGTGAAAAGCATCATGGCGCACAGGGCGCTTAGTTGCCCTGCCGTCATGTCGGCACTGCCTGCCAAGCCGGCTAATGTGGCAATGCCGCCATAAATGCCGGTAAGCATAGTGGTGGTCCAGATGATTCCGGCTTCCGGCGGCAGGTTCAATAGTGACATTGCCGGAGCGATAAGACGCCCGACCATGTCTACTACGCCGAATTCCTGTGCTATTTGCACAATGACCATGACGGGCAACATGACCTTGCTGACAGCCACGAACATGCGCCAACTACGGCGCAGCAAGGTAATAAAATACGACAGCATCGCGCTTCCCTTGATGTAAGTGAGGCGATTTTATCGGTTTCCTGGCCGCATGGCTTGTTGCGGCCAGTGTTTCCAGGTTATTCGACGTTTTTCAGCACACCACGGCGCATCTGGTCCAGTTCAATGGACTCAAACAGGGCTTTAAAGTTGCCTTCTCCAAAGCCTTCATTGCCTTTGCGCTGGATGATTTCGAAAAAGATCGGGCCGATCTGGTTTTCCGTAAATATTTGCAGCAGCAAGCCGCCTTCGGCGGCACCGTCCAGCAGGATTTTGTTTGCCTGCAGGCGCGTAGTGTCTTCGCCATGATTCGGTAGGCGGCGGTCCAGCAGTTCGTAGTACGTATCAGGCGTATCAAGAAAGTGCAGGCCCGAGGCTTTCAGTTGTTCTACCGTGCTGTAGATATCGTTCGTGGCCATGGCAATATGCTGTATGCCTTCACCGTGGTAAAGATCCAGGTACTCCTGGATTTGGCCTTTTTCTTCGGTGCCTTCTTCATTGATTGGAATACGAATGTTGCCGCAAGGCGAGGTCATGGCTTTGGACTTTACGCCGGTGACTTTGCCCTCAATGTCGAAATAGCGGACTTCGCGAAAGTTGAATAGGCGCTCGTAGAATTCAGCCCATTCATCCATGCGGCCCTTATGCACGTTATGCGTAAGGTGATCGACAATGGTCAGGCCTGCTCCGGTATGGTTCAGGTCGGTTTGGGCTGTGGCGGTATCGATGGGTTCGAAGTCCACATCGTAAATGCTGATGTCGCCGATACCGCCGTGGCCTTGTTTGCCATGCCAGCGGTCCACCAGGTAGATAAGCGAATCGCCTATCCCTTTAATGGCGGGAATATTCAATTCCATGGGGCCGCTGCCCGAATCGAAGCCCCACGCGCCTAATTCAATAGCGCGCTTATAGGCTTTCCCCGCATCATCGACACGAAAGGCAATCGCGCAAATGGATGGGCCGTGCAATCGCGCAAAGCGCTGGGCGAAGGAGTCGGGCTCGGCATTGATCAGGAAGTTGATGCCTCCCTGGCGATAAAGCGTTACTTTTTTGTTGCGGTGGCGAGCAATGGCCTTGAAGCCCAACGTTTCAAAGACTTTGCCTAGCGCGATGGGATCTGGCGCGGTGTATTCGATGAATTCGAAACCGGCGGTGCCCATGGGGTTGTCCCAAGGTTGGAAAGGTGTGCTCATGTCTTGGCTCCACAACTGTTTGATGTTTAAGTTTAAAGGGAATGGGCAAGTTTAAGGAATATGGCTTGGCAGCCGATTGCAAAGTTCACTTGAATAAAGATGATGTAAGCAATCTAATATCGTCTATTGATAATTTAAGGGTGGTTTATGGCGCAAAATGATCTAGATAGGATAGACCGGCAGATTTTGATTGAATTGCAGCGTAACGGCCGCCTAAGTAATCAGGATCTTGCCGACAAGGTTGCGTTATCGCCCAGTCCCTGTCTTAGACGGGTAAGGCGACTGGAAGAGGAGGGCTACATTCAAAGTTATGTAGCGCTGGTGAACCCAGAGAAGGTCGGTTTGAAGCTATTGGCTTATGTGACGATAAGGTTAAATAAAATACATCGCTCCAGCCACGCGCCTATATCCGGCTTTGCACAAGATGTACAAGCCTGGCCGGAAGTCGTCGAGTGCTATGCCATGTCCGGCGATATGGATTATTTGTTGCGGGTGCAGGTGGAAGACTTGACCCAGTTTTCCCGTTTTGCCATGGATAAGCTGATGCAGCATCCCGCAGTAGTCGATATGCGGTCCAGCTTTACCTTGCAGCGCATTAAAGAAACAACAGAGTTGTCGGTGTAGCCGCTGGTGTAATGGCTATGCTCTATAGGGTATGGGAGTACCTGCCGGCAAAGAGGATAAAGCCGCCTTCCATCTATATAGAGATGGGCGGTGCTTCTATATAGACATGCTCTATATAAAAGGCATGCCTCTATATATAGAGAGGTGGTGTGTAGGAGGATGGCTCTTGTTGCTATCGGACTGGCGTTTCCAACTAAGAGCCTATCTATATAGATAAGCGTTTCTACATCTGGGGCCTTCTATAGCCTCTCTTTATATATAGAGGGGCGTGTTGGGGCGGTGGTTCTTGCTATCGGACTGGCGTTCCCAACTAAGAGACAGCCTGTATAGATAGAGAGGCCTTGTCTATAGATAGGTGACTATATATAGAGGACGCTTATCTACTATATAAAGCGAGGTGTCTATATAGAGAGGGGGTGTCTATATAGAGAGGGGGTGTCTATATAGAAAGGGGGTATCTATATAGAGAGTAGAGAGGAGGGCAGGCGATTCGGGCTTGTTGTGGCGATGATCAGGCGGGAAAGTGCGAGCGGTCCCTGCTGATCCTCTCGAATATGGCCTTGGTATTACGGTTTTTACCTGCTCCAAGCCACCGTTTAGGCGCAGTCCAGCCCCCCCAGCCCCC
>DATJCP010000015.1:0-4560 GCA_035514715.1 Candidimonas sp. | reverse complement strand
AGGCCTTCGCCAAGATCGCGCTTTTGCCCTGCCGGCAGCGGCTTTCTTTCCGAGAGGTCTTGCCCGGCGCAAAAACCGCGTCCTGTTCCCGTAAGAATTACGCCGCGCAAATCCTCTTGCGCCTCGAGAAAGGTAAGCGCGGCCTTCAAGTCGTCATGCATGATTTGCGTGAAACTGTTCAGCGTATCGGGCCGGTTCAGGGTGATATGCCCGACGCCTTCGCGATAGTCGAATTTAATATGTCGGTAGTCGTGGGCCATGGCGCTTCCTTTATTCACGCTAATTGATAAGCAGCACCACACTGACGCTCACCAAGCTGCGGCGACGCACGGGCGCTTAAACTACCGTATCTAACAACGTCGGGCCCACATAAACAATCTCGTTTTCCAAAAGCCCGTATTCAGAATGCCAAAATACAAAAGCGGCGCGCTTGTATTTAACGTAAGCGCCTATTGGCAGGTAGAACTACGTGTGATAACATGTTCTTGCTAACGCAGGTGCAGCCAGCAAGAATAATACCCTTCCTTTATCGGGAACCCGGCACCTCGCGCCCGTATGGCGCCGCGTGGCATGTATACATCCTGTGGTCCAACAAGGCCAGGGGCGCCGCTTCAGGCGGCGGCTAACGCCACGCCTGACCTTCGAACTTCGGTTCGCAATCGCAGCAGCCGTACATTGGGCTGGTTCAACGCTCTACTGCGAAACACCACTGCCCTTTCCAATACGGCGCTGCCTACAAGATGCCGTGACATCGCACCATGCCCGCCATCGAATGATACGCAATGCGAGTTCGACGAGCCGGCGCTTTATTAATTTTTACAGGAATATTTTATGGCTAAAGAAGAACTGATTGAAATGGGTGGACTGGTTACTGAAGTGCTGCCCGACTCGCGCTTTCGCGTCACGCTGGACAATGGCCACCCGGTCGTTGCCTACACCGGCGGTAAAATGCGCAAGCACCACATCCGCATCCTGGCGGGCGACAAAGTGTCGCTGGAAATGTCGCCTTACGATTTAAGCAAAGGCCGGATCACCTTCCGCCATATTGCCGGCCGTGCGCCCGGCGGTCCAAGCCAGCGTCGCCGCTAAGAACAAGAACATACGCTAACGCCCTCCCGACTACCTGCCCTTGCGGGTAAGGCGGAAGGGTGGTTGCCGTTAAGCAAGCAACCTAAATCGGGCGTACTCCAAAGGCTTTACAATCCAACAGCGATTGTCAAAACCAAAAAGGAACGTTCGTGACCAGCCAGCAGCCAACCGCCGATACCCAGTCGGATACACCCCAAATTCTTGCACTGACCAGCTTGCCAGAATGGGCGGCATTTGAAAGCGCTGCCAAAGCTTCCTCTATCCAGATTGAAAACCTGCGGCTGATCAATGCCGCCGGCATAGATTTGGACATTAGCGGGCAAAGCAGTTCGCCCGCCCTGGACGCAGCCACCGAAGCCCTGCTGGCCGCTCGGCAATTCAATGCCGTGCGCGACTGCCTGTTATCGGGCGGCATAGCCAATGTGACCGAAGAACGTGCCGCCTGGCACACGGCATTGCGTACACCCGCCCCTATGGATGAAGTTGCCGCAGAACGCCAGCGAGTGAATGAATTTGTACGCCTGGCCGACTCTGAACGCCGCTGGCGCAACATCGTCCACATCGGCATCGGCGGCAGCGACTGGGGGGTGAGGCTGGCTGTCAGCGCCTTCGGCTATGCCGGTACGTGGCGGCAAGTGCATTTCGTGGCCAATATCGACGGCCATGCGATTCAAGGCGGGCTGTCTGGGCTAGATCCCCACGACACCCTGATCGTGCTGGCATCAAAATCGTTCACCACCGCCGAAACCTTGCAAAATGGGCAACGCGCCCTGGAATGGCTGCAAGCGGCCGGCGTGCAAAACCCGTACGAACAAGTCGTTGCCATTACTGCCCGCCCCGACGTGGCCAAGGCATGGGGCGTACCCGATGCGCATATCTTCAAGCTGTGGGACTGGGTAGGCGGGCGTTTTTCGCTATGGTCAGCCGTCAGCCTGACCACCGCCCTGGCTGTCAGCGCCGACGTGGTGGCCGGGATGCAAGCCGGCGCTGCCGCAATGGATGCCCATTTCGCCCAAGCGCCCGTCGCCCAGAATGCCCCCATACAAATGGCCATCGCCGGCATCGTCAACCGCAGCATACTCGACTACGCTTCGCTGAACATTGCCCCCTACGATTTCCGGCTCGCGAACCTGGTTCCTTATGTTCAGCAACTGGAAATGGAATCGCTAGGAAAATCGGTCAACCTGGCGGGCGACGCAGTTGGCGTGCCCACCGGTCCCGCCGTGTGGGGCATGCCAGGCACCGATGCGCAACACACCTTTTTCCAATGGTTGCACCAAGGCACCGACGGCGCGCCCGTTGATTTCATCGTGTGCCAACAAGCCGACCACGGCTGGCCCAGCCACCACCAAAGCCTGCTTGCCAATTGCCTGGCCCAGCGCGAAGCCTTGCTGAAAGGCAAAACCTACGAACAAGCCCTGCAAGAATGCCTGGCATCCGGCCTGCCGCAAGACAAGGCTGAATGGCTGGCCAAGCATAAAATCCATGCAGGCGGGCGCCCTTCCAACCTCATTGTGCTGCCTCGCTTGTCGCCCTACACCTTGGGCGCGCTGCTGGCCATGTATGAGCACAAGGTATTTGTGCAAGGCATAGTCTGGGGCATCAACCCCTTTGATCAATGGGGCGTTGAATACGGCAAGGTGCTGGCCAAGGGCATTGCCGCCGAATTGTCCGGCAAGACCGAGCTTGATTCCAGCCACGATACGTCAACGGCGCACTGGGTGAAAAAATTCGAGGCTTCATTCAAAAACTGACGCCAAGTTCGGCCTACAATCCTGAGCTTGCCCAGAATCGGAACAGCGCCCACAATCGCTTCCCCCATGCAACCTAAAGATCTACGCGATTTGTTCCTGCTTGCCGCTATCTGGGGCAGCTCGTTTCTGTTCACGCGCTTGGCAGTCAATGACTTTGGCCCAATAGCCTTTGTTGAAATGCGTATCGGGATCAGCGCCATATTTTTACTGGCGGTATCGGTGTTCATGGGCAAGCTAGCCGTCCTGAAAACACACTGGAAGCCAATTACGATTTGCGGCATATTGAATGTGGCGGTGCCTTTCTACTGCTTTGCCTATGCTGCGCAGACCTTGCCAGCAGGGACACTGGCTGTTTTTAACGCCATGGTCCCCATGTTCGGCGCCCTGATTGCTCGCGCCTGGTTGCAAGAACACCTGACGCGAACAAGCCTGGCGGGCCTGATCATAGGCTTTGTTGGAATTATCGTACTGGTTTACGAAGACCTGTCCTTCGGCGATCAAGGCGAAGGCTGGGCGGTGCTTATTGCCGCGGCGGCGCCTTTCTGCTATGCCTGTGCTGCTTGCTACACCACCAAATACCTGCGGGGCGTTGACCCCATAGCCTGCGCCACAGGCAGCATTACCGCATCAGCGTTGCTGCTATTGCCAATGGCTATATGGGCCTGGCCGACCACGCCGATTTCAGACGTGGCATGGGGGTCGGCCATTGCGGTCGCCATTCTATGCACCGGCATTGCCTATATTATATTTTTCCGCCTGATCGCCAGGGTGGGTTCGAGCAAGGCCATTACCGTGACCTTCCTTGTTCCCTTGTTTGGCATATTCTGGGGCGTAACGATTTTAAACGAAGCGCTGACCATGCAAGTGCTGCTGGGCGCCAGCATTGTGTTGATTGGCACCATGCTGGCTACCGGCGTCGTTGGACGCAAGGCGACAAGCGCCTAGCCATTACACCCGCTGGAATATCCCCGCCGCACCCATCCCCGTACCTACGCACATGGTCAGCATGCCGTAATCCAGATTGCGCCGGCGCATGCCATGGATAAGGGTTGCGGCACGAATAGCGCCCGTCGCGCCCAGGGGATGGCCCAGAGCAATCGCCCCGCCCAGCGGATTGACGATTTCCGGATCCAGACCCAGGTCACGAATGACCGCCAACGATTGCGCAGCAAATGCTTCGTTGAGCTCTATCCAGCCCATCTGATCCTGCCTCAGGCCAGCCAGCTTCAAGGCATGGGGTATGGCGAATTTAGGCCCTATGCCCATGATTTCCGGCGGCACGCCTTTGACAGCGAAAGACACAAAGCGCGCAATCGGTGTCAGGTTGTGGGTCTTGAGCGCCCTTTCCGACACCACCAGCAAAGCCCCTGCCCCGTCGGAAATCTGCGAACTATTGCCTGCCGTCACACTGCCCCTGGCTGCGAAGACAGGACGCAGTTTTGCCAAAGCCTCAAGGCTGGTGTCAGCGCGCGGGCCCTCATCCAGCGATACCGTTTTATGGCGCACTACCGTTTCCCCGCTATCCAAGTCGGGAATGCGACTGACCACGTCTATAGGCAGCATTTCGTCGGCGAATTCACCGGCCTGTTGAGCCGCTATGGCGCGCTGGTTGGATCGTAGGGCAAAGGCGTCCTGGTCTTCGCGCGACACCTTCCATTGCATAGCGACTTGTTCCGCCGTCAGGCCCATGCCGTAAGCTATGCCCAGGTTCTCGTCA
>DATJCP010000014.1:0-13034 GCA_035514715.1 Candidimonas sp. | reverse complement strand
TGTCCCTTTAATGCAGAGTATAAGATGTCCCTGATTGTTCATAAGTACGGCGGCACGTCCATGGGCTCGGTTGAGCGCATTCAGAACGTAGCCCGGCGCGTGGCTAAATGGCATGCAGCCGGCCACCAGGTTGTTGTCGTTCCCTCGGCTATGTCGGGTGAAACCAACCGGCTATTGGGGCTGGCAAAAGAAATTTCGCCGCAGCCCGATCCGCGCGAACTCGATATGCTGGCTTCCACCGGCGAACAGGCCAGCAGCTCGTTATTGGCGATGGCGCTAATGTCCCAAGGTGTGGCCGCTCGTAGCTATACGGGCTGGCAGGTGCCTGTGCGCACCGATTCGTCGTTCACCAAGGCGCGCATCAAGTCGATTGACGACGCGCGTATACGCGCCGACCTGGATGCGGGTCGTGTCGTTATCGTGACGGGTTTCCAGGGCGTCGACGAAGAGGGCAATATCACGACGCTTGGGCGTGGTGGTTCGGATACGTCGGCTGTGGCCGTGGCCGCATCCCTCAAAGCTCACGAGTGCCTTATTTTTACCGATGTCGACGGCGTGTACACCACCGATCCGCGCGTCGTACCCCAGGCCCGGCGCATGACAGTGGTTTCGTTCGAAGAAATGCTGGAAATGGCTTCGCTGGGATCTAAAGTTCTGCAAATCCGTTCGGTTGAATTTGCCGGCAAATATCGTGTGCCAGTGCGGGTCTTGTCCTCGCTGACCGATCCGCTGGTTCCGCTCGAAGAAGAAATGGCTTCGGGCACCCTTATCACTTTCGAGGAAGATCAAAAAATGGAAGCCGCCGTTGTATCGGGCATCGCCTTCAGCCGTGACGAGGCTAAAGTTACCCTGCTAGCCGTCCCCGACACCCCGGGTGTCGCCTATTCGATTCTCGGCCCAGTTGCCGCAGCCAATATCGATGTCGACATGATTTTGCAAAATCAGTCGGTGCAAGGCACGACCGATTTCTCGTTTACCGTTAACCGCAACGACTTCGCGCGTACGCTGGATCTGTTGAATAACCAGATCGGCCCAGCCGTTGGCGCAGGCCAGGTCGTGTCCGACGACAATGTCTGCAAGGTATCCATTGTTGGTATCGGCATGCGCAGCCACGTGGGCGTGGCCAGCCTGATGTTCCGCACCTTGTCGGAAGAGGGCATCAATATCCAGATGATCAGCACCAGCGAAATCAAGACGTCGGTGATCATCAACGACAAATACATGGAATTGGCCGTGCGCGCCTTGCACAAGGCTTTCGGCCTTGACAAGGAAAGTACCGACGAAGACCAGGTTTGATTGGCTATTTTTGCCAGGCATTGCTGTAGGTTGTCGTGATTTTTACTGTTTTATTGTTTTAAGCCGCTGTTTTTCACTAAATTTTTCAAATACTGGGCTTCTGTTTAGCTGTTCCAGGAAATATGATGGTTTATCGTGCTAGAATGGCGGCCTGTTACGGAGACGTGGCCGAGAGGTTGAAGGTACTCCCCTGCTAAGGGAGCATGCGGCTTATACCCGCATCGAGGGTTCGAATCCCTCCGTCTCCGCCAGTATTTAGCACGATTCAAAGCCGTCCATATGGACGGCTTTTTTCGTTTCTGGCGTTGATCCATAGATATTTTTCCTGTAGGCTCCTTATTTCGGTGTCCGAGATAATCCAATAAAAGCCAACGTGTAGGCCGGGTGCAAAGCCCGCCATATACCTAGGAAAATAACGGCGCCGGCTACGCACTTAGGTGTGTAGGTTTCGAGCTGACTGAGTGCAAAATCAAGAATACCAAGCTGGGAGAGAAGCTGCGAAAGCTCTACGACGAGCGAGAGTTGTTCTTTCCCTAAATCTGGGGACGGCTAGGTAGGGGCATTGACCCTTGCAGTCGATGAGGAGATAGCAATGATACGCACGACGATACTGCTTTGCGCCATCGCGGCGATGGGGCTGATGGGCTTGGGCACCGCTTCCGCCGATACGGAGCCGAAGATGAAAATGACAACGCCTTTCGCATCGGGCGTCGCCGTACCGGACAAGATCGAGTCCTCTATCGGAACGCTGAATCTCAATTACGGCTATCCCTCGGCGGATACCGTTGACAAAATTTACGACAACCTGGACCGTTCGCGTGCGCTACAGGCCTATCTGCTGGCGATTCCGATCGTAAATCAGGCCGGCATGCGCGACTCGATACGTAAATTCGGGCCAGACAATCAGACTGACGTGATCTGGGAAAATCTGGTCGATTCACGGAGCGTAGAGCTGACGGCCAACGACAACACGATCTATAACTACATTTGGGTCGACACGAGCAAGGGACCGTTGGTGGCCGAGATTCCGCCTAAGGTGCTGGGGATGGTCGACGACTTCTGGTACAAGTGGGTGGCCGACATCGGCATCACCGGGGCCGACAAGGGCAAAGGCGGCAAGTACCTCCTGTTGCCGCCTGGATACAAGGGCGACATACCACCGGGGTATCACGTCATGCGGCCGAGCACCTTCGGCAGCTATCTCGCATTTCGCGCCTTCGTTGTGGACGGCTCCACTCAACCTGGGGTTGACTCGGTCAAGAAGAACCTGCGGATTTATCGCCTGGCCGATATTGCCAACCCGCCGCCGATGAAATTCGTCAATGCTTCGGGAATTCCATCGAACTTTGTCGCACCAGGTGACTACTCGTTCTGGAGTCTGTTGGACCAGGTTATTCAGGAAGAGCCGGCGGACGGTTCCGATCCCACTACCTTGGGCCTGTTCGCCTCGATCGGCATCGTCAAGGGCCAGCCCTTTAATCCCGATGAGCGGATGAAAAAGATCCTCACCGACGCCGCCAACATCGGCGCCGTGACAGCGCGGACGATCGCCTTCAAGATTCGTGCGAAGGATGCGTATTTCTATCCAGACAGTACGTGGCGTTTACCGTTTTTCGGCGGCTACAAGTTCGAGGCGGCGCCTGGTGTCAGCAACCTGGATGGTGCTGTCTTCTACTATTACTTTGCCATCGGCGTCACGCCCGCGATGGAGGAGAAAATGGTGGGCCAAGGCTCGCAATATCCATGGTCGGTTCAAGATGCGGATGGAAATCCCTTTGAAGGCGGCAAGACTTACAAGCTGCGCCTGCCGCCCAATATCCCGGTCAAGGATTTCTGGTCGGTCATCGTCTACGACAATCAGACCCGCTCGATGGTGCAAACCGACCAGCAAGCGCCAAGCGTCAGTAGCCAGAACAAGGGGGTTAAAGTCAATGCGGATGGTTCGGTGGATGTCTACTTTGGACCTAATGCCCCGGTGGGGATGGAGAACAACTGGGTGCAGACGATTCCGGGTAAGGGCTGGTTCATGATCCTTCGCCTCTACGGCCCGCTGGAGCCATGGTTCGACAAAACCTGGAGGCCGGGTGAAATCGAACTCGTTAGATAGGTAATACCAATATTTAGCAAGCCCCCCCCAAAAAAAGCCCTGTAAAAACAGGGCTTTTTCTTTTCTGCTTTTCGGTTGAGCGATTTAGCGGTCTATCAATTCAGCACATCATTCGTGGCCGCAGCAGTAACGTCGATATTAATTTGTATCCCATCTACTGATTTCCCTTTACCCAGGATTTAAACACGCCTATACTAAATATAGAATCACATTCCAATATTTAGAATATGGACAAAACCCTAGTCAAAGGACTGTCAGTACTTGAGTTTCTGGTCAATCAAGCCGCGCCTTGTAGCGTGTCTGATGTCGCCCAGGCATTTTCGCTGGTTCCCAGCAATGCTCACCGTACCCTGAAAACATTGGTGGCCCTAGGCTATGCGCGGCAATCGGCCGATGCGCGCTATCAGGCCAGTTTGCGCTTGTTCGAGCTGGGATCCAAAGTGGTGGGGGCGCTGGACATCCGCCACGTCGCCCACCAATCCATGGCAGACCTCGCAGCCGGAACACTGGAAACCATACATCTGGTTGTTCGTGACGGCGATCAGGTGGTCTACCTGGACAAAATCGATAGCCCGCAGCCAGTGGCTGCCTATTCACATATCGGTGGCCGTGCTCCAGCGCAGTGCGTGGCCAGCGGCAAGGTGCTGCTGGCCTGCGCTATGCCGGATGACACGGCGCAGGCCCTGGTTTGGCTGCGCAGTATGGTGCCTGCGCTGCAACCGTATACCGCCTTCAGCCATCTCAAGCACAGTGAACTGCTCGACGACCTTTTGACGGTACGTCGGCAGGGCTATGCCTTGAACCGTGGCGAATGGCGCGAAGACGTGTCCGGGTTGGGAGCGCCGGTGTTTGATGGCCGAGGCCAAGTGGTGGGGGCGCTGGGCATCAGCCTGCCCACCATACGCGCCACCACGGAACGTTTACCTGAACTAATTGCGCCCCTACGCGAGGCGGCCGCTTCGACGTCGGCGCTGTTGGGGCACCGACCCGGCGCTATCGCGCCGACGTTGGCTTTTAACAAAATGAGTATGAGCAAGGCATGACAACGATAAGTTAACGACCAGCTGCCAGAAAGGTGGCGCCACCCGCAAGGAGACAACGATGACAATTCCAATGTTGCGCAGTCGAGGATCAGGCAGTGGCAGTACTTATAGAAAACAGGCTTCATGGCTTAGGGCGGCTTGGCCGCTTGCCGTCGCAGTATTAGCGATGGCCGCGGCGCCGGGGGTGCAGGCCGCCGGTGATTGGCCCGACCGCCCCATACGCATGGTGGTGCCATATCCGCCAGGCGGGGGCACCGATATCATCGCCCGCATCATCCAGGAAGATCTCAGCAAGCAACTGGGCCAGACGGTGGTCATTGAAAACCGAGGCGGCGCCGCTGGGATGATAGGCACGGAAACTGTCGCGCGGGCGGAGGCTGATGGTTATACCGTCTTGTTTACCTTGTCTTCTCACACCATCAATCCTGCTGTCTACAAAAAACTCAACTACAACACCGCCAAAGATTTTGCCCCCGTCTCGCTGGTTGCATCATTGCCGCAGATTCTGGTCGCCAACTCCAGTTTTCCCGCCAACAATGTCGCAGAACTCATCAAGGAAGCCAAGGCCAAGCCTGGCGAGCTGTCTTACGGGTCCGTGGGTAATGGGTCGCCCAGTCATATTGCGGGTGAACTTCTGGGTTTGCGTACGGGCGTCCAGATGCAGCATATTCCCTACCGTGGCGGCGGACCAGCCATCAATGATGTACTGGGCAATCAGATTCCATTGTTGTGGGTATCGATTCCAGCGGCCGCGGGTTTCGTCAAAACGGGGCGCCTGAAACCGTTGGCGGTGTCGACTGTGCAGCGTAGTCCCATGTTTCCCGATGTACCTACGGTACAGGAGTCAGGAGTCGCCGATTTCGAAGTTGACTCATGGTATGCGATGTTCGTACCCAGCAAGACGCCGCAGCCTGTCATAGACCGGTTGTCCAAAGAAATCTCGCTTGTTGTACAGAAACCTGAAATCAAAAAGAAATTACTTGGGCAAGGCGCGGAGTCGGTAGGCAGCACGCCAGCGCAGCTGGGGGCTATTGTTCAAGCCGAATTGAGCAAGTGGTCCGCTTTGGCCAAGGACGCCAAGATCAAACTCGATTGAAGGCAATCGAGGTACCTGGAAAGGAGTTTTTCATTATGCAGACATCAACTGGCAATTTACCCTTGCGTACCGATGACGAGGCCATGGCGCAGGTGGCCGCTTTAATACAGCGCGCCCGCAGCGCTCAGCTAGTCATCAATGACTACACCCAAGCCCAGGCGGATGATCTGGCGGTGGCCTGCGGTTGGGCCATCATGGAGCCGGAGCGCAACCGCAAGTTGGCCGAGATTGCGGTGCGAGACACTGGGCTGGGCAATGTTGCCGATAAGATCACCAAGAATTATCGGAAGACACTGGGCCTGCTGCGGGATCTGCAGCGCGCCCGTTCGGTTGGCGTTGTTTCAGAGAACCCGGAGTTCGGCCTGGTCGAGTTCGCCCGGCCGGTCGGGGTGGTGGCTGCCATTACGCCGTCCACCAACCCGGGGGCGACGCCGGCCAACAAAATCATCAACGCCCTGAAATGCCGTAATGCAGTGATCGTGGCGCCTTCCCCCAAAGGAGTGGGGACTTGCAAGATGTTGCTGGGCTATATACATGACGAGCTGGAGCGTATCGGTCTGGATCGCAGCGTAGCCGAGGGCTTGGTGCAGATGCTGCCGACACCGGTGTCCAAGGCTTTGACGCATGCGCTGATGATGCAGGCAGATTTGGTGGTGGCCACCGGCAGCCAGGCCAATGTACGCGCCGCGTACTTGAGCGGCACGCCCGCCTTTGGGGTGGGGGCGGGCAATGTGGCCAGCATTGTTGATGCCAGCGCCGACCTGAAGGCCGCGGCCGAGCGCATTATGCTGTCCAAGACCTTCGACAATGCCACTAGTTGCTCATCGGAAAATAGCGTTGTTGTCGACGAGTCCGTGGCGGACCGCTTCATTCAGGAGTTTGCCAAGCAGGGTGGGGTTTTGCTTGGGCCGGAAGAAAAAGTAGTGTTGCAGGCCGCGATGTGGCCAGAGGGCAGGTTGTCGGGCACACTCACCGGCAAGTCGGCAGATGCTATCGCCGCCGCCGTCGGGCTGCAACGCCCCGAATTTGCCCAGGCCAGGGCGCTGGTAGTCCAAGAGGATGGCTTCGGCCCGGATCATCCTTTTTCGGGGGAAAAGCTCTCGCCAGTCCTGACTCTGTATCGTAGTCGTAGCCGCGACCACGCGGTGCAGATTGTGGACTCCATCTATGCCTACCAAGGGGCGGGGCATTCGGTCAGCCTGCATATCGATCCGGCGCAGGCAGATGCGCAGGCCAGACATTTGGCAGAGGCCCTGCCTGTTGCCCGCGTTATCGTCAATCAGCCCCATACCGTGGCCACCGGAGGCAGCTTCGAGAATGGCCTGCCATTCTCGCTATCCATGGGTTGCGGCACCTGGGGCGGCAACAATTTTTCCTCCAATATGGATTATCGGCAGTATCTGAATACCACTCGGGTGGTTTACCCGATACCCAGCAATATGCCTACCGAGACGCAGATATTCGGCTCTTTCTTCGAGAGGTTTGGACAATGACAAATAACACTGCTCAGACCCTGCATGAGTTACTGCATCAGCATGCGGCACAACAAGCGCAAGCGCTGCTGCTGATCGCTCCGGAAACTGAAGCGCAACTGAGCTACGGGGAGCTGGCGCGGCAAACCGAACGCTTCGGTCGCTGGGCAATGGGTCGCGGTCTGCAGGCAGGGGATCGTATTGCCATGTTGCTGCCCAACGGTATGCAGGCTGGCCTGATTTTTCTTGCCGCCATGGCCAGCGGTTACGTCATTGTGCCGCTGAATCTGCTGGCAACGCCTTCTCAATTGCTGCATTGTCTACGCCATAGCCGTGCACGTATTGTCGTGACGTGCGCGGATCTGGCCGAGTCCGTGCACAAGGTACTGCCCGAATTGGCAAGCAGCCATGTGGCTCCCGAAGTTGTCGAGGTCGATCCCGATGCAGACAGGTTCGTGCTGTGGGGGCCGTCTGTTGCCGAACTTAGGTCCCCCGGCCCGGATGACATGGCCTTGCTTATGTACACGTCGGGCACCACTGGCATCCCCAAAGGTGTGCCGCTTAGCCATACCAACCTGCTGCATGGCGCCCGCTCGGTGGCTGGCTGGCACGGCTTGGGCCCGGGTGACAGGGTTTTGTCGGCGCTGCCGCTCTACCATATCAATGGCCAGGTCATTGCTACCCTGACTCCTTTTGTCTCGGGCGGCAGCATTGTGGCGCCGCGCCGCTTCAGCGCCAGCCGTTGGTGGGAAATGGTGGACCGCTACCAGTGCACATGGTTGAACATGGTGCCTACCATCATTGCCTACCTGCTCAATGCCGAACCCGACGGCGCCGATGCATCGCATACCAGCGTGCGCTTTGGCCGCTCGGCTTCCGCACCGCTTCCTGTGGAGCATCATCAGGCTTTTGAGCGCCGCTTCGGTATTCCCATCATCGAGGCCATGGGCATGACGGAAACGGCCTCCATCATTTTTTGCAACCCGCAGGACCCGGCCGGGCGGCGTTATGGTTCGCCTGGACTGCCTTGCGGCGTCGAAGCCCGTATTGCCGGACAGGATGGCGGCCAGGCGGCGGACGGTGAGATTGGAGAGGTGATACTGCGCGGACCCAACGTCATGCTGGGCTATTTCGATAATCCGGCGGAAACCGCCAAAGCTTTTGATGCCGAGGGTTGGCTGCGCACCGGTGACTTGGGTTATCGCGATGCGCAGGGCTACTTTACGATTACCGGCCGTATTAAAGAGCTGATCATCAAGGGTGGAGAAAATATCGCCCCGCGCGAGATCGATGAGGCTTTGCTGGGCCATGCCGCTGTCCTGGAGGCGGCTGCGGTGGGCCTGCCTGACGCCGATTATGGCCAGGAAATTTACGCAGCCGTGACGCTTAAGCCCGGCGTGCTGGTTGATGTTCAGGCGCTGCTGGTGCATTGCCGCGAGGCGCTGGGCCGCTACAAGGCGCCTCGCGATATCCGCATCGTGGACGAACTGCCCAAAGGGCCGTCAGGGAAAGTACAGCGGTTAAGGTTGGTGGACTTATGGAAAACCGCAGAAACAGAAAAGACATAGCTGGGTTGCGCACCTGCCAAGGTGCGCAATTTATCTAGGCTATTTCATCCAGCGCTTTTTCCAGGCGTGCTACCGTCCGATCGACGTTATGCAGCTTGTCCAGGCCAAACAGGCCAATACGAAATGTCTTGAAGTCATCCCGTTCGTCGCATTGCAGCGGCACGCCCGCGGCAGCCTGCAGGCCTGCCAACGCGAATTTCTTGGCTGACTGCATGGCTGCATCGTCGGTGTAGCTGACTACTACGCCAGGCGCTTCAAAGCCTGGTGCGGCTACGCTTTTAAATCCCTTCTTCTGCAAGAGTGCGCGTACTTTGTCGCCCAGTTCCTGCTGCTCTGCACGGACTTTATCGAAGCCATAAGCCTCGGTTTCTGCCATGACGTTGCGCAGAACGGTAAGGGCATCCGTAGGCATGGTGGCGTGGTAGGCAAAGCCGCCTTGTTCGTAAGCTTCCATGATCTGTAGCCATTTACGCAAATCGCAGGCAAAGCTGGTGCTGACGGTGGAGTCGATTTTTTCTCGCGCCAGGGCGCTAAGCATTACCAGGGCGCAGCAGGCAGAAGCAGTCCAGCCTTTTTGCGGTGCACTGATCAGAATGTCGACGCCTACCGATTCCATATCGACCCAGATAGTGCCGGAAGCAATGCAGTCCAAGACGAAGAGCCCGCCTTCGGCGTGGACGGCGTCGGCTACCTTGCGCATATAGTCGTCAGGCAACATGATTCCAGACGAGGTTTCAACGTGAGGGGCAAAAACTACAGCGGGTTTGTTAGCCTTTATCGCGGCAACCACTTCTTCAATAGGAGGAGGGGCGTAGGCGGCTTGCTTGTCGTCTTTTTCGGGGCGCGCTTTAAGCACTGTCGTGCCGGAAGGAATACCGCCCATGTCAAAAATCTGGGTCCAGCGGAAGCTGAACCAACCGGTGCGTATGACCAAACAATGTTTGCCTGTTGCAAACTGCCGCGCTACCGCTTCCATGCCGAAGGTGCCGCTGCCAGGCACGACTATGGCCGCTTTGGCGTTATAGACCTCTTTCAGGGTTCGGGAAATGTCTTTCATTACCCCTTGAAAGGTTTGCGACATATGATTTATTGCACGGTCGGTATAAACCACCGAATATTCCAGCAGTCCGTCTGGGTCGATGTGGGGCAGTAAGCTAGGCAAATTCTTCTCCTGGAATGTATGAAGTCATGACGTCTTATTACTGCTTAATAATAAGCGCAAGCCGGTTTCGCCGATAGGGGCCTTTTGCCTGCGGACTTTCGCTATTCTGTAAAATCCCATGAAGATCAGTGCTTTGAGTAGACCTGCATGCCTGAACATATCAAAACTCCGTTTCCACTGACTCCATTACAAGCTCGGCATATCTGGCTTCGCGCCCAAAGGCTGGATGTGGCAGCGCCGTTCGGCCAAGGGGCTGATGCTGCGCGCGCGGCAATCGAGCATCTTGGTTATGTGCAAATCGACACCATCAACGTGATCGAACGCTGTCATCACCATATTCTCTGGACACGAATTCCCACGTATCGGCGCGATCACTTGCGGCAAGCGCAGACTATCGACAAGACAGTATTCGAGTACTGGACTCATGCCTTATCGTATGTTCCAACAAGTGACCTGAGGTTTTTTCTTACCGACATGGCGCTTCATCGCAAATCGCCGAAAAGCTGGTTCAACTCGGTAACTAAAAGCGATCTTCGCAAAGTCATTACGCGCATTCGCGATAATGGGCCATTGTCTATACGCGACATTGATGATGATGTCCTGGTTGAGAAAGACCATGCCTGGGCAAGCCGCAAGCCCTCGAAACGGGCTTTGCAATTGGCCTTCTATATCGGGGAACTGGCCGTCAGTGAGCGGGTGGGCATGTTGAAGACCTACGAACTCATGGATAGGCATTTCCAGTGGGGGAGCCCGCCGAAGAAAGCATCCGAGGGTCAGGTCATCAATTATCTACTCGACAGGGCGCTACGATCGCAGGGCTTGGTGAGCCTGGATTCCATCTGTCACCTGGACCCCAAGCGCAAGCCTCTTATTCGCCGTTTGATTGAAACCAGGCTGCAAAAAAAAGGGCTTATCCCCGTAGCAATCGATGGCGCTGGCAAGCTGGAGCACTGGGCGTGTCCGCAAACCTTGGCCGACATTCCAGCGTCGACAACAGGCGTTCATATTCTTTCGCCGTTCGACCCGCTGATCATTCAACGTAAAAGGCTCAAGCTGTTCTTCGATTACGAGCATTTGTTTGAAGCCTATGTGCCCAAAGAGAAGCGGGTCTATGGTTACATGGGGCTGCCAGTGCTGGTCGATGGGGAAGTCGTGGCCGTTGTCGATTTGAAGGCGGATCGTGTGCGACGCGAGTTGCTGCTGCAGCAATGGAGCTGGGTTGGCAAAGGCAAAGAAGCTTCGCACAAGAGGCTGATCGAGGAAAAGCTTCATCAATTTGAACGCTTCCAGTTCGCTTCGTGACTGGCGTTCGTTTACATTTTTGAACTGAAATTATTTGGTGTACCGCTATATACTGTATTTTTATACAGCAATTGTGGGGTTTTGCTATGCAGGCAACGCCAATCAAAGGCAGGGGTAGCCTTTCGAACAGAACCTCTCGCTTCGAGCAGCTTCAACGAAGTTCATTTGACGATGAATGGGACGTAGCCAGTCAGGAAGCCGCAGCCAGGCCGGCCACAACGGTTTTCTTCGAAACGGCCAAGTCAATTATTTCCCGTAATGATTCGCCCGATGTGCCTTTTGAGCAATCCATCAATCCATACAGGGGCTGCGAGCACGGATGTATATATTGTTATGCGCGACCGACGCATGCCTATCTGAATCATTCCCCCGGCCTGGATTTTGAAACCAAGCTGTATGCCAAGAGCAACGCGGCCCAAATGCTGCGCAAGACATTGTCGAATCCGTCTTACGTGCCCAAGCTGATTGCGCTGGGTTCCAATACCGACCCCTATCAGCCTATCGAGCGGCGATTGCGTATAACAGCATCGATTTTGGCTGTCTTGGAAGAATTCAATCACCCCGTCTCCATTACGACCAAGTCTGCATCTGTGACACAGGACATAGAATTACTTGCCAGAATGGCCAGTAAAAACTTGATTCGTGTGTTTGTGTCAGTAGGGTCTTTGGATAGAAATATTGCAAGAACATTGGAACCGCGCGCCAGCACTCCTGGGGCGCGCGTCGATGCTATCTGCGCACTTAGTCAGGCTGGAATCCCAACTGGGGTACTGGTGGCGCCTGTCATCCCGGCGCTGACGGACTACGACATGGAGAAGATCCTATTCACCGCGCAAGATGCAGGAGCCACAAGCGCCGCATATATCCTGTTGCGCCTTCCTTTGGAAATTGCTGAATTATTTCGTGAGTGGTTGGCTGAGCACCATCCTTTAAAGGAAGCCCACGTAATGAACCTGGTCAGGCAAATGCGTGGCGGCAAAATATATGACTCCGATTTCAAGACCAGGATGAAAGGCACAGGGGTTTTTGCCGATCTTCTTGAGCAGCGATTTAGAAAAGCATGCTTGAAAGCAGGTTTGAACCAGACCAGGCAGGTATTGAATCTGGGTCTTTTTCGCCGTCCGCCCGAAGATCAGCCGCAACTCATGCTGTTTTGACTGCTGGGTGGCCGCCACAAGTAAAAATGCACTGTAAGGCCATGTTATTGCTGAATGTGATCCAGCCGGGCAGTCAGGAACTCGATAAACACTCGGGTCTTGCCAGGCGTCAGGCGTGACGGAAACAAAGCGAGTAAAGGGATGGGGGTAAAGTTCCATTCGGGCAGTACACGCACCAGCGAGTCCGTTACAGTGAAGGTAGAGCACCTGGCATTTGGTAGTGGCACTATGCCCAGGCCCAGCGCAGCCATGCGGCTCAACATGACTACGTTGTTGACAGTCAATTGTCCTTTTATCGCGACTTTTTCGACTATGTTGTTCGACAATAGCTCCCACGTGGAGTCGGCATGGCTTGCCGACGCGCGCAGGCACTCATGACGTTGCAGATCGACGGGCGTTATTGGCGCTCCGTGTTGTGCAAGATATTCTGGCGACGCGTAAAGCCCCAGGCGAGTACTGCCTAATTGGCGTGCAATGACGCTGGAGTCTGCTTGTGTACCGTAACGTATCACCACATCGAACGGATCGGTACGCAGGTCAACAGGATGTATGCCCAGGTCGTACTCGCAATCGATTTCTGGATACTTCTGACAGAAGTCGCGCATGATCAGCGGTAGATGCATCAAGGCCAGGCTGCTGGGCATGGAGATGCGCAGGTGTCCTTTGGGCTGCTGAGCAAGTCCAAGCAATTCTTCATGAGCCGTTTGCGCTTCAGCTACGATTCGCTGGCATCGTTCAAAATAAACCAAGCCTGCCTCGGTCAGTCCTAGCTTGCGTGTGCTGCGCTTAAGCAGATGCACGCCTATATGGCGTTCCATTTCGCTTATCCGG
>DATJCP010000013.1:0-2056 GCA_035514715.1 Candidimonas sp. | reverse complement strand
GGCCGGCATAGCGCCCAAAGCGCTACGCCGGCCGCTACTTGCCGTATTGTTTCGTATCATCATCCCGTCGGCAATGCTCCTACAATAAGCTGGCCTCTCATCGCAGAAGTGAGGGTAAGCATAGCAAGGAGCGAGTGATGCCGCGCTATACAAAAATAGTCTTGTGGGCATGCCTGGGCGTGGTCCTGGCGTGGGTGTTGGCCGCAGCGCTAGTGGCGACCTTCAACTGGAACTATGCCAAACCCTGGATTAACCGGCAGATCAGCGAGCTGGCGGGCAGGCCGGTGGCTATTGAAGGCGACCTCTCCGTTAAATGGCTGCGCCCCGGCACTCAAAGCGGTTGGCGTGGTTGGGTGCCCTTGCCGCAGATAACTGCACAGCAAATCACAGTGGGAAATCCCCAGGGCAGCAAGCTGGATGCGAATATGGCCGATATCAAGCATCTTGAAGTCGTATTGAATCCCCTGGCTTTGCTTGATCAGGTTATTCAAATCCCCAGCTTGAGAATCGAATCCGCCAATGTTCGTTTGAACCGTGACGCCCAAGGCGTCAATAACTGGACTTTTACCAAATCAGGGGCCGACAAACCAGCGCCTTCTAAATGGAAGCTTGACCTGCAAAAGCTGCAGTTGTCGCAGGCTAGAGTACGGGTCGTGGATGTCGCAAGCCAGCTTGATCTTGATGCCGAACTGGATAGCCTAAAAGAGGCGGGTAAGGACGGCTATGGCATAGGTTTCAAGGCCAGCGGCAGCTATAACAAGGCTGCCATCAAGGGTACGGGCCGATCAGGGGGCATATTGTCGCTTCAGGCGGACAGCATGCCATTTCCTTTGCAAGGCGAAGTCAAAGTTGGCGAAACCATTATAAATATCGAAGGCTCAGTGACCAGGCCGCAGCAATTAGCCGGGTTGGATGTGCAGTTGAAACTGGTGGGCGACAGTATGGCCGATTTGTACGCGCTGACGGGCGTTGCGTTGCCTGATACGCCGCCTTACAGCACAGAGGGCCGCCTTATCGGTATGTTGGAGGGCGAGAACGATGTGTGGCGTTACGAGAATTTCAAAGGCGTAGTGGGGAAAAGCGACCTGGAAGGCAGTCTGGAGTATCAGGTGCGTAAACCACGTTCGTTCCTGACAGGGCAGGTGGAGTCCAAGGTTTTGCGCTTCAAAGACTTGGGTCCCTTGATAGGCGCCGATACCAGCGATGTCAAAGCCAAGGGCAAGAGCCGCGACAAGGTCAAGCAGCCCCCGGGTAAAGCCTTGCCAGTAGCCCCCATCAGTACCAAAGCCTGGGGCGCCATGGATGCCGACGTCAAGTTCAAGGGGGTAAAAATACTGCGCGATAAAGACCTGCCGTTGGACGATATTGAAGCGCATATCAAACTTGACGACAGGGTGTTGTCGCTGACACCGCTGAATTTCGGGTTTGCGGGGGGCACGCTGAGCAACACGATCTCGCTGGATGGCCGCAGTGAAAAAATCCAGGCTGAAATGGTCACTTCGGCTCGTCATCTGAAGCTCAGGCGGCTATTCCCCGGTGCTGAAAAAATGAATGCCAGTTTTGGTGAGTTGCATGGCGATGCGACCCTGAAAGGCCAGGGCGATTCGGTGGCCGAGTTATTGGGTCATTCCAATGGTGAAATGAAGGCTCTGGTCAGCAGGGGCACCATCAGCCATTTCTTGCTTGAGGCAGCCGGCTTGAATATTGCGAATATGGTGATAGTCAAATTATTCGGTGATGAGCAAGTCGTACTCAGTTGCGTAGCGGCCGATTTCGGTGTTACCAACGGCTTGATGCAGGCCCGCGTTTTCAAGCTGGAAACAGAAGATACGACTGTCGATGTAACGGGCGAAGTCAATCTTCGTACCGAAAAGTTGGACTTGGATGTGCGCCCAGCAAACAAGACCGTGCGTATTTTCACTTTGCGCTCGCCCTTGTATGTGAAAGGAACGTTCAAGAATCCCGATGTGGGCGTGCAGGTGGGGCCGTTGGCGGCCAGGGCGGGCGCGGCTGTGGTGCTGGGCGTCATAGCAACCCCTTTTGCCGCACTATTGCC
>DATJCP010000012.1:0-2648 GCA_035514715.1 Candidimonas sp. | reverse complement strand
GTTCTTGGCCAGAATCGTAATGCCGCGTTCTTTTTCAATGTCGCCGGAATCCATGACTCGTTCCGTCATGTGCTGGTTGTCGCGGAAAGTTCCGGACTGACGCAGCAATTGGTCTACGAGTGTAGTTTTGCCATGATCGACGTGGGCGATGATCGCCACATTGCGCAAAGCGCGATTCATAATTGATCCTTTTGTTTAAGGGTTGCTGGCAGTAATCCAGCGGGCAAGGCATCTAGCGCGATTAAGGTAGTTTGAGGTTCAGACATAGCTTGCAAGGCTTCCAATTCGACAGCATCGTCAAGTTGGAAAGGCCCGACACTGATCCGGCGCAATGCCTTCAGATGGGCGCCGCAACCAAGCTGGCGGCCGATGTCTTGCGCAAGAGTACGGATATAGGTGCCTTTACTGCACTGAACCACAATTTGCGCCTCAAGCCCGGTAAAGCTCAAGAGTTCCAGTTTGTAAATCGTGACGGGCCTTGGCGGCCTGTCTAATTCTATGCCCTGGCGGGCGTATTCGTACAAGGGTTTTCCATCTCGCTTGAGCGCCGAATACATCGGCGGAATCTGCTGGATATCGCCCCGGAAGTTTTCCATGACGGCTTCCAGTTCATTCTGGACAACACCCTGAAATTCAGCGGGAGCGGTAAACACAACATTTCCAGTCAGGTCGCCGCTATCGGTTTCCCGGCCAAACTGAATGGTTGCCACATAGCCTTTATCGGCATCCAGCATGCAGCCGGCGATTTTGGTGGCTCGCCCAAGGCAGCACACCAGCAATCCGGTAGCAAAAGGGTCAAGCGTACCGGTATGCCCGGCTTTTCGGGCGTCTAGCGCGCGTTTGGCGCGCTGAAGGGCGTGATTACTCGACAAACCTTCCGGTTTGTCCAGCAACAGGACACCATCGAGCATCTGCCCGCGTCGGGAAGCCATCGTTTATATATCCATGCAAAAACGATAGCCCCCTTAGGGCTGCTCGTCGGGGTCCTCGGGTTCCGAGGGTTTGGAAGACTCGTTGTACGGCCGATTGGCCTCGTCGATAAGCAACGAGAGCTCAAGGCCGCGAGCGAGCTGGTCGTCGTGAAAGAAGCGCAAGGTCGGAACAGTGTGAATGTGCAGCAGCTTGAACAGCAGCGAATGCAACCAGCCGGCCTTTTCATTAAGCGCGGTGGTGGCTACTTCGGGTTCGGCGCCGAGCACACTGAAATACACCTTGGCGTGCGCGTAGTCAGCCGAGAGCTCAACGCTGGTAAGCGTAATCAGCCCTACGCGCGCCATATCGAGCTCGCGCTGAATCAGGCCGGCCAGATCCTTTTGGATCTGGTCCGCCAGCCGGGTATTGCGCCCCGGATTAGGTTTGGACTTATGACGTCCCATAATTATAGGGTCCGGGCGATTTCTTTGATTTCAAAGATTTCAAGCTGGTCGCCGACTTCGATATCATTATTGCCCTTGAGGGTAATACCGCAATCGAAACCAAACTTGACTTCCTTGACGTCGTCTTTGAAACGGCGCAACGATTCGAGCCAGCCTGTCCAGTGCACAACATGATTGCGCAGCAAGCGGACTTGCGAGTCGCGGCGTACAACACCATCGGTAACCATACAACCGGCAATGTTGCCGATACGCGAGATGCTGTAGACCTCGCGGATCTCGACCATGCCGATGACTTCTTCGCGTTTTTCAGGCGTCAGCATGCCGGACATGGCATTGCGTACGTCGTCGATCGCGTCGTAAATGATGTTGTAGTAACGCAGGTCGATACCGTTATGTTCAGCCAGCTTCTTCGCGCTTTGCTCTGCACGCACGTTAAAGCCGATGACCACGGCGCGCGAAGCGATTGCCAGGTTGACGTCGCTTTCCGAGATGCCCCCCACCGCCGCGTGTACAACCTGTACACGGACTTCGTCGGTAGACAGCTTGACCAGCGAGGACACCAGCGCCTCTTGCGAGCCTTGGACGTCGGTCTTGACGATAAGGGCCAGGGTTTGCGTACCCTCGCCGATATTGTCGAACATGGATTCGAGCTTGGCTGCCTGTTGGCGGGCCAGCTTGACGTCGCGGAACTTGCCTTGGCGGAACAGTGCGATTTCGCGCGCTTTACGCTCATCGCCCATGGCGATGACTTCGTCGCCGGCCGCCGGCACTTCGGTAAGACCCTGGATTTCAACAGGAATCGATGGACCGGCACTGTTAACAGGCTTGCCGTTTTCGTTAAGCATGGCGCGGACCCGGCCGAAACTTGCACCAGCCAGTACCGCGTCGCCGCGATTCAACGTGCCGCTTAGCACCAGGATGGTTGCGACAGGACCGCGGCCCTTGTCCAGGCGCGCTTCGATCACGATACCCTTGGCAGGCGCGTCAACAGGCGCCTTGAGTTCAAGGATTTCGGCTTGCAGCAGTACGTTTTCCAGCAAATCGTCGATGCCTTGGCCGGTTTTGGCCGACACACCGATAAAGGGAACGTCGCCGCCGTATTCTTCAGGCACGACTTGTTCGGCCACGAGTTCTTGCTTGACGCGTTCAGGATTGCCATCGGGCTTGTCGATTTTGGTAATCGCCACAACGATGGGAACACCGGCTGCACGAGCGTGGTGTATGGCTTCCTTGGTTTGCGGCATAACGCCGTCGTCGGAGGCCACGACAAGA
>DATJCP010000011.1:0-17802 GCA_035514715.1 Candidimonas sp. | reverse complement strand
GAAGATATGGAGGTTCGCACTGTCAGCGTAGGCCGGCTATCAGGCAAGGACAGCACTAAAACCAATTTTGTGGTTTTGCCAATCCCGCAGGCGAATCCGGCACTGGGTTTTGGTGTCACCTTGGTCGGCGTAGCGCTATACAACCCCAACAATAGCGAGCGGCCTTGGGTTACTGGTGTAGGGGCGATGAAAGCCGGTTCAAGTCATGCCATGGGCTTTGTCCAGCAGGCCAGCCTGATGCAGAATCGCCTGCGACTGCTTGCAGGCTATGCAATGGCTGACCTGGATTTGCGGTTTTACGGCATTGGCGCTGCTGCCGGTGATCGCGATGTTTCGATTCCTCTTGATCAGTCCGGCAGAGGTGGCGTCTTCCAGGCGTTGTATAAGGTGAGCGACCATTGGTTTGTTGGCTTGCGCTATCAGAGTATGTATCTGAAAAGTTCTATCGACTTGTCCCAGGCAGAACGATTGGGTACGGTTATCCAAGAGGCGGATCTCAGACGTCGTACTGCGTCGCTTGGCCCGGCACTTGAGTATGACTCCCGTGACGATTCGTTCTATCCCACCAAAGGTGTCTCTGCCAAGCTTAATCTGAACTTCTACAGCCCCGAATTTGGCAGCGATGTCAGCTTTCGTCACTTATCGGCATCGTGGAACCGATATTGGCGGTACGGACCAAATACCGTGTTGGCGGCGCGTGTGTCCGGATGCACCGTCGGCGGGCAAGTTCCATTTACCAACATGTGTATGTATGGAATGAACAACGATTTGCGAGGCTATTCGACGGGGCAGTACCGCGACCGAGCGATGATTGCGGCACAAGCCGAAATGCGCTGGCGATTCAGTGAGCGCTGGGGCGCTGTGGCGTTTGCGGGGGCTGGCGCTATTGGTCCTTCTTTTGCTGAGCTGCCCAATCAAAAGATATTGCCCTCTATCGGTGGCGGCTTGCGCTGGCAGGCGAGTAAAGATTATAAGGTCAACGTCAGCGTTGACCTTGCTTTTACAAAAGATAGTCATGCGGTGTATCTGTATATCGGCGAGGCCTTTTGATTAGTGGCTTGGGGTTGCCAGGCTTCGTGCCTTAAAGGACGAGCGGATTGGCACTAAAGGGCAATTTTCTAATGTAATGAATGCATTTATGATTTACCTGCCATGGCAATGCGTTTTGCCTCCAGAAGGTGTGTTTTTAAAGAATGCAATGCAACCAGCTAGCTGCCGTCGCTATGGCACTCTGATTGTTCTGCTTGTTTTGTCCAGCTATCCAAGCCAACCTGATAGGTGCTTTAAAGGAGAGTAAAGATGAAATGGTTATGGGTCATGACAGTTTTTCTGGCAGGTGCTGTTGCGCCGGTATGCGCACAGTCCGATCTTCGTTTTCTACAGGCTACACCTATCACTGAGTTCAAAAAGGTTGATATTGATCTACTGATGAAGGCCTTGAACCAGGCGCTGGACAACGGCATGGATGGCGTGCCTGTAACGTGGGAAAACCCGAGTGCAGGCAATAGCGGCAGCATTACGCCGGAAAAAGACCCGCAAGGTCGAAGCGGCTGCCGCAAAGCCCGCGTTGAGAATCGCCATAAAACATTACACAACGCGAACGAGGCTGTTTTCTGCAAGATTGAGGGTAAATGGAAGGCGCTTAGTAAGTGAATGACGAATTGCCCATTCCACGCAAAGTCATGAAAGGTGGCTCTTCTTATTGATTATCTAGCGGGCGCCACGCAGATTTCGGTATTGTGCCGGGCTGTGCGGCTGTACGCGCGTTGCTTTGGCGTATGATAGCGCTTTCGTCCAGCATAAAAGTGTGTATCCCAGTACTCCCGTAAACGGCTGGCCACGCAACAATCGAGAAACCTGAAGCGCCTGGCGAAGGTATTATCTTGAATCGATAGCCGAAATAGGCAGCGTTGACGGGCGTGTCGGGCGTCATGACAAGAGCATTGGAATCCAAGGGGCTGGCGATTTCATCGCTGCTGGTCGGCCAATAAAGACCGTCGCGAGCACCGGGGCGGCTGACTAGCCTTTGGGCATACCGGCCCTGGCTTTGTACATAGGATTGTTGGGCACGTTGCAGCATACGCAAGGTCTCGATCGCACCCAGTTCGTTGCGTCCTATTTGACGCTGGCGTATTTCAGCGCCGCCGGCAATGGTGTCAAAACGCCAGGCATTGCCAGATCGAACAACGGGTATCGGCAAGCGCCAGTGTGTAGCGCCCACTTCCAGCCATGCGCGTCCCGAGTCGTCGGTAATGATTTGGCGCTGTTGGTACCAAGCTCCCAAAAAGGCAAAAATATCGTCTTGATCAGTTTTTTTCGGGATATATGTGCGGTAGTTCTTGCCTAGAACGTGTGCCAGTGCGCCGTCATCACCAGTCGCTATAGCATCGACAAATGCATCTGTGGCCGCCTGAGCCGTAGGAAAACGCGCCTGCGCCGCGGCTGTTAGGCTGCATGACAATAGCGTGCCTATCACCAGCAGGCGGGTTAGTGTTTTTACCATGGGCATACCTAGTACACGATGAGCGACCACGGTTGTTACCTCCTGGGGTGATGAGAACGGCCGCCGCCGGAAGGCCTGCTGGGGCGAGATTCAGCCATACGGCCTTGATGAGTTTGTTGGCGTGCTTGTTCGCCGTGACCCGCGTCGCGGAAGGCGGACGTTCGGTTCATCTCGCGCGAGCGATCCTGTGCCGCCAACTTGTCGGCGTTCTGATGAGCGGCGGCAGTGCTACGGTTAGTGCTGGTACGCGTGTTCGGTTTGGCGTCGTTTCGAGCAGCGGGCTTTGCCGCCGTGTCCTGTCGTTGCCTTGGCGCCGTGTGTCCCGGCGTGGCCTGGCCTGTGTGCTGCTGAAAACTTTGCGCGGCGCGATTGCGTTCAGTGTCGCGTGACTGGGTGTTTGAAGAGCGGTTGTTCAGGTTGGCCTGGCGTTGCGGTTCATGTTGACCGCGAACCGCGGAGTCGCGATAAGGCGTGTTACCCCGGTTGGCCGCGTTGTGTTGCCATTGAACTTTTGCATTGCTGTTGTTGATACGATTATTGGCGTTGATATTGTTGTATCGATTGACGTTGATATCTACGTCCTGGTGTCCCCAGTCAAATCCTCCCCAAAGGGAATCTATAGCCGCCACCCCCAGACCGAAACCGATACCAGCAACCAGTGAAGTCGCGAATACCGATCCCGGTGGAGGAGGGTAGTAGTAGGGGGGGTACGCCTGATAAGGCCACGTTCCATATACGGTAGTGGAGTCATATACAGGGACATACACAACCTGTGGATTGGTAGGTTCAATTTTTACAAAAGTAGCGCTGCCGCTGGTTTCCGTCACAACCGTCTGCTGCTTGCTGGACTTCAGGTTGCCAGCTGCTTTAGCCTGGGCTCGCAACCTTTGCACCGAACTCATCACATCATCAGGCTGCGCCAGAAAAGTATCACCTAGGGATTGCGTCCATTGGGGTTGCCGCCCAAGTAAGTCGATGACCGATGGGAAGGCGGTTAGAGACTTGACGCTGGGATCCCATGGTTCGCCTTCTACCGCCTTGGTGGCTGCGTCACCTGACAAGGATGTGTGGCTAGCCGACCATGCCGCCGCTGCTTTTACGTCGTTAGGGTAGGTGGCAGCCATAAGGACCTGGGACAGCAAGGCATCGGGATATAAGGCAACTGGCGCCAGCAGTTGATCAAGCTGGGCGTTATCCAGCTTGGTTTGCGCATAAGCCGGTTGCAACGCGAGCAGTACGAAGCAAGCCCAAACGGCGCCAAATATCAAACGTAGCCGATTATGCATACTATCTCCGTTTTACGTAGCATCCAGCACTGGATGTCTAAGTAGTCTTTGACGCTTTAGTTACGACAAAGCAATGTCAACAGCATAGAGAATAGTCCTGCTTTTTGACACCTGTCTATTGGTGATGATTCATTTGCCCTTTGGTGCAACAGCTCCCGATCAATGGCGATGAATTGCCGCCTATCTGCCGATAGCGTAGGACTGAATAAGTTCAGACATCCAATCGAAAGGATTAATCCAAATGATCGATGGCGGTTCGATGGCTCTAATTTAAAATCTGAAGGTCCCTTTCTGACATATGCCGATAACTAGGGATGTACTGCATTAACGGTACGGTCGCATGTTATCCAGGCTACCTCCGCAGTTCGACGCACGTGCTAGGCATACGAAGCTTTGCCCCTCGCTTTCATTCTCTATTAGTTGGAGAAGTGCAATGAATATCCGAAATACGTCTCACCTAGCCGGCCTCTCTCCCTTCGAACTGAAAGATGAATTAATCAAGCTCGCTGGCAGTGACACTAACCGACTGATGCTCAACGCTGGGCGGGGAAACCCGAATTTTTTGGCGACCATTCCGCGCCATGGCTTCTGGCAGTTGGGATTGTTTGCGATGATTGAATCCGAGAGATCGTTTTCCTACCTGGCTGAAGGGGTGGGCGGCTTTCCCCGACGTATCGGGATTGAAGAACGTTTTGATCTATTCGCCCGAACTAATCGTGACCTGCCCGGCGTAAAGTTTCTTTCCAGCGCCGTGTCGTTCGTACGAGACCAGCTCGGGCTAGACGGTGGCGACTTTATCTACGAGATGTGTGAAGGGATTCTCGCCTGCAGCTATCCCGTTCCTGACCGCATGCTCAGGCTTACGGAAAAGATCGTGAAGCAGTACATTCGAAAGGAGATGATCGGCAGTCATCCCTTCGACGGCGACTTCGATCTTTATGCGGTAGAAGGTGGCACTGCAGCCATGACTTACCTTTTCAACTCGATGAAGACCAACCATCTGCTTAGGGAAGGCGACGTCATCGCATTGGGCAAGCCGATTTTCACGCCGTATATCGAAATTCCCGAGCTGTCAGAATTCGGCCTGACCGAATTGTCCATTGACGCGGATCCGTCCGGCGGCTGGCAGTATCCGACGAAGGAGCTCGACAAGCTGCGCGACCCCAAGGTGAAGGCATTTTTTCTGGTGAATCCCAGCAATCCGCCATCGGTTAGGGTAAGCGACAAAAGCCTGGAATATTTGGCGAGCATCGTCAAGGACCGTCCAGATCTCATCATCCTGACCGATGATGTATACGGCACGTTCGCCGACAATTTTGTTTCTCTGTTCGCGATGTGCCCGCGCAATACGCTCCTCGTCTATTCTTACTCGAAATATTTCGGCGCCACGGGCTGGCGCCTTGGCGTGATTGCGGCACACAAATCGAATGTCTTCGACGAAAAAATCGCGCAGCTTCCTCAAAAAGTAAGGGACGGCCTGAACAGGCGCTATGCATCGATTACGACCGAACCCGAGAAGCTGCTCTTTATCGACCGGATCGTTGCCGACAGCCGTACCGTGGCGCTTAATCACACTGCTGGCCTATCCACCCCGCAACAGGTGCAGATGGTGCTGTTCTCGCTCTTTTCACTTATGGATACCGCCGAAAGCTACAAGAATGCGATGAAGCGGCTGATCCGCCGTCGCAAGGCGGCGCTATACCGCGGCATGGGAGCCGTCCAGGAGGTCGTGGACGAAAACGTGGTCGATTACTACACACTGCTGGACGTGGAGCAAATGAGCCGCGAGGTCGGCGCAGATTTCGTTAAATGGTTGCTTGCCTCGATCCAGCCCCACGAACTGTTGTTCAGATTGGCGGAAGAAGCGGGCGTAGTCCTGCTCCCCGGCAAGGGTTTCGGGACGGTTCATCCATCCGGTCGCGTCTCACTGGCCAATCTCAATGAAGAGGATTACGTAAAGATCGGTCGCTGCGTACGCGAAATACGGGACGAGTATCTCGAGCGCTATCGGCAAATAGGCGACAAGAATACCGAGAAGAGCTAGAAACAGCGGCGATACCCCGACGGTACATCCTAATCGCCTGGTCCAATAAAGGAGAAGGCCATGACCTGGTTTGTTTCTACACTCAAGTCTTATCCGGAAATCTCCATCTTCCTGGCGCTAGGCATTGGCTACTGGATCGGCGGGAAAAGCTTCAAAGGATTCAGCCTCGGAGCAGTGACTTCGACCTTGCTGGTCGCCATCGTACTTGGTATTCTGGGGGTCAAAATTTCCCCAAATGTGAAGTCAGTATTCTTCCTAATGTTTTTGTTCGCGGTGGGGTACGGCGTTGGGCCACAATTCGTACGCGGTATCGCCAAAGACGGCCTGCCTCAGGCCCTGTTTGCCGTCGTCATGGCGGTGGTATCCCTTGGGGCAGCGGCCGCCGCAGCAAAGATGGCAGGATATGATCTGGGTTCAGCCGCCGGGCTATTTGCGGGATCGCAGACCATTTCGGCCTCGATGGGTTTAGCAACCGATGCGATTAACCGCTTGGGACGCTCTCCCGAGGAAACTCAGGCGCTCCTGGACGCCATGCCCATCGCCTATGCCGTGACGTATATTTTCGGTACGGTGGGTTCCGCGATAATTCTTGCCCAGATCGGTCCGAAGCTGCTCGGCATTGATCTCGTCGCGGCGTGTAAGGAATACGAACAGATGCTGGGCGCCAGTGCTGGCGGAGGCGAAGCAACCAAGTGGTACGAGTTCGAGGTGCGGGCCTACTCCGTGGCACCGCAAAGCCCATTTATCGGAAAATCCGTCGGGGAAATCGAAGCCGGGACGCAAGAAGGCGTTCGTGCCTTCGTCGAACGAATCCGCCGGGCCGGCGCAATCATCGAGGCCGATCGGACTACTCTCATCGAAGCTGGCGACGTAGTCGCTATAGGAGGCAAGCGCGACCAGCTGATCGGGCGGCTCGGACCCAGTGGCCGCGAAGTTGAAGACGCGGAGTTGCTTGATGTAAAAGTCGAAGGCGTCGATATATACATCTCAAACAAAGAGGTGGACGGCAAGCGGCTCGAGGAGCTCGCACGCTGGCCTGGTGCCCGTGGCGTGTTCCTGAAACGCATACGGCGCGGGCCGACCGAGACTTCGATCCCCATATTGCCAGGGACTCAGTTATACCGAGGCGATGTCATCACAGTGGTAGGGCGCACGCAGGATATCAATGCTACGGCCAAGCAAATCGGATACGTGGACCGGCCCACCAACATCACCGATGTTGCATTCGTTTCGCTTGCAATCACCATTGGCGCGCTGATCGGCTCAGTCGTAATAAATATCAGGGGCGTCCCGATAACCCTTTCCACGGCAGGCGGCGCACTGATCGCCGGCATCGTGTTTGGTTGGTTTCGCGCTATCCGTCCGACATTCGGACGCATCCCCGAACCCACGCTGTGGTTCATGAATTCCGTTGGCCTCAATGTATTTATTGCCGTGGTAGGGATTTCCGCCGGTCCAGGTTTTATTGCTGGATTGCAGAAGCTTGGGATCAGCCTCTTTCTATGGGGCATTTTCGCAACTGCTGTGCCACTTTTCGCCGGCATGTTGCTCGCCAAATACGTATTCCGCTTTCATCCGGCACTTATCCTCGGCATTTGCGCTGGATCCCGCACTACCACTGCAGCTCTCGGTATGGTGTGCGAAGCCGCCAAGAGTCAAGTGCCAGGCTTGGGCTATACGGTCACCTATGCTGTCGGGAACACCCTGCTGACTATCTGGGGGATGGTTGTAATCATGATTCTTGCTTAGAGTAGAGCTCGAACCAGAACCTCCGGGTTTGCTATGCGGGGGCGTAGTCCTACGAAGAAATTTCAGAGGATCTCCGATGTGCGTAGTTCGTTGGAGCCTTACCGCAACAAAAGGGCGATACCATGACAAGCGAAGCGAACGGAAGTCAGCATTTGGACCACCTGTTTTCGAACTCAGCCGCAAGGTTGGACTGGTGGCGGGATCTGAATGCCAAGGCCCAGATATGGGCGGCCGAAGCACGGAGCGGGAAAAGTCGATTAGCCGGCGCGCCAGTGAAAGAAGCCTTAGCCGCTTTACTTCCGATAGAGAGCTATTTCGCCTTTCCGGGAGCTCAGCTGCTACGTGCGTTGGATGACCGCCTAACGGAGGGCGACGCGATGGGCACGGCGCGCCTGGTCCTTAGAATGAGTAATGCGCTGCTGTCGGGCAGCTATCGCTACGATAGCGGCGAGTGGGAAGCAGCCGAGGAGGCGGCTACAGACAGCTTAGACCGTATGCCGCTGGGATTGGGCTCCGGCGCGACGCGACGGCCGTATTTCGAAGCTCTATTCGTAACTCCGGCATCAGCCACACGATCGGCTGCCTTATGCCAGGAAATACGTCAGCTGCGGCAGCCCGACGACGGTGTGATTTACGAACCCGTCGTGGTGGGAAGTTTCGAGGACGCCCTGCTGGCCACAATACTCAATGGCAAGATCGAGGCGGTCGTCGTATTCGACAGCATACCTATTTCGTCGAAACACGATATCCCTTTGCTGCGGGACTTCTTGATGGTCTACCAGCAACTGGACCCTTCTGCAGACGTCTCGCAGGAAATCGGCATTAAACTGGCCCGTATCATTGCAAATATACGACCAGAACTGGATATTTATTTGCTAACAGATCGACAGGTCGAGCGACTTGCGGGCGACCCTGCGGCCTCTATGATCCGCCGAGTGTTCTACGAGGCCGAAGAGCCCCTGGAGGTACATTTGAATATCCTGGAAGGGGTACGCGACCGCCAAACGACGCCACATTTCGACAATCTTAAGCGCTACGCAATGCGGCCGATCAGCACCTTCCACGCGCTTCCGATTGCGCGAGGCAAGTCCATCATCAAGTCAAACTGGATCCGCGATTTTGGGGAGTTCTACGGCCTGAACCTGTTCCTGGCGGAAACTTCCGCCACGACCGGCGGCCTGGATAGCATGCTGGAGCCCACGGGCAATATCAAGGTCGCACAAGAAAAGTTCGCGCGCGCGGTTGGCGCGAATCACGTATTTTTCGTGACCAACGGAACTTCCACGTCGAACAAGATGGTTTACCAGGCTGTGACCAAGCCTGGTGATATTGTCATCGTGGATCGTAACTGCCATAAGTCCCATCACTATGGCATGGTGCTGTCCGGGGCTCAGCCGTTGTATGTGGAAGCTTTCCCAATGACCGAGTACTCGATGTACGGTGCTGTTCCGCTACGCACTATCAAGCAGGCGCTGCTGGACTTGAAGGCGGAGGGAAGACTCGACAAGGTCTCCATGGTCACATTGACCAATTGCACATTCGATGGGCACATCTATAACACACGTAGGGTGATGGCCGAATGCCTCGCCATCAAGCCGGATCTAATTTTTCTTTGGGACGAGGCTTGGTTTGGCTTTGCTCGCTGGTCACCGTTCCTGCGGCCGCGAACTGCAATGGGCGCGGCTGCGGCACTGGAGCAGTGGCGCGACGACCCAGCCGCCATGGAGGCATGGACGGCCCAGGTCCAGGAACTCGGAGAGGAATTAGATCCGAAAGATCCTCGACTACTCGAGCGGCAACTGGTGCCCAATCCCCAAACGATGCGGATACGCGTTTATGAGACCAATTCCGTCCATAAATCGATGTCAAGCCTGCGGCAAGGATCTATCGTAGCCGTTCGAGACGAGGACTACGACCACCACATCTCGGCTTTCCACGAAGCAGTCTTCATTCACGCGTCGACATCGCCGAATGCGCAGATTATCGCGTCATTGGATATCGCTCGTCGTCAAATGGAGCTTGAGGGTTACGAGCTGGTGATGCGCTCGATTGAGGTTGCCTTGAGCATCCGGCGCGAAATAGCCAAGCATCCGCTGATCTCCAAGTACTTTAGCGTGCTGGGCGCCGACAAAATGATTCCCGAGGAGTTCCGTACCTCGGGTTTCGCCGACTATCTGGCACCGGGAACGAACTGGCTGATCGCCGTAAAAAGCTTAAAAGAAGATGAATTTTGCCTGGATCCAACGCGTCTGACACTAGTCTGTGGCACTGCTGGCTACGATGGCACTGCTTTCAAAAACCTGTTGGCTTCCGGGTATAACATCCAACTGAACAAAACCTCGCGCAACAGTGTGTTGTTGCAGAGCAATATCAATAATACCCGTAGTGACGTTGCGGCGCTCATCAAGGTGCTTCTCGAAATCTCGGAAAAGATTGAAACCCGGCTTAGGCAAGAGGGTGAGTCAGGCCAGGCAGCATTTATTGCCAAGGTGAAGAGCTTGATGGAGGATGTTCCACACTTGCCCAATTTCAGTCGCTTCCACGATGGCTATCGCGACAATCCTGCCAGCTCTACGGGGGAAGGGAATATGCGCACTGCATTCTTCGCCGCTTATAACGAGGAAGAGTGCGAGTACCTGCCATTAGCGAGCCGGACGCTTGATGACCGTTTATCAAATGGTCCTGAGTTGGTATCTGCGAACTTCGTCATTCCGTATCCGCCGGGCTTCCCAATCATGGTCCCAGGCCAGATTATCGACGCCGATACGATCGAGTTCATGCGTAAGCTCGATGTGAAGGAGATCCACGGCTACAACGCAGCGCGTGGGCTCAAGCTGATCAGTCCCTCGGCTATATAGATCATATGTCGGCCGTGAAGCGCCTCAGTCAGCAGAAAGTGATGGCTTCAAGTAATAACGCGGTGTTAGAATCGCAAGCATCACCAAGTATGATTAAGGCTGCTATGTTACGTTCAAGCTAGGGCCAGTAAGTTGGACGGACAAAAGCTATAGAACCCAGGGCTCTTCGATGAAACCTGTCCGAATATTTTGGCTAGCTTTCCCTTACGCACTAGTGCCCATGGGTGCACAAGCATTTAGCGGTGAAACCGCGAATGCTGTTGCCGATGTTTTCGTATGGGTTGTCATTGTTTTGGTGCCGATATTGGTGGTATGGCTGTTCTGGAAGGTTCATGTCATGCCGGAAATCATTGCTGAAAAACGGCAGCATCCACAAAAAGAAGCCATACAAACGCTATGCCTGCTATCTCTGGTGTTCGGCGGCCTGCTTTGGCCACTGGCTTGGTTATGGGCAACGCTCAAGCCAGTTGGCTACAAGCTTGCCTATGGTCGCGACAAGCATGACGATTACTACGCCGAACTAGAGGCTGACTCTTCCTCCCCGCCTGCTTCATTTTTATATACACCAGATCAAAGAATCGCCCAGCTTGAGGCAGAAGTTGCAGCATTGAAAATGGTCTTGAGCACCACACGGGAGGCGTCCCCGTCGGCTCTTGCCAGCCGACACGATAGTCCAATCTCCTAAACCTTGGTTAAGGCGCCTATATGCTTGAAGTCATCGCATTGGTATACGGTGGGCTGGTTTGGTTGGTTTTCATTAAACTTAAACTGCTGCCCTGGAATATCAAATCGCAAGTCGGTGTCGTGGCTGTTGGCCTCGCCGGTATCATTACCTTGATATTCATACTTAACGTCATCGCCCCTACCAGCACTCAGGCGCGCGTCGCCAATTACGTTGTGGAAATCGTACCCAGTGTCACCGGTCGGGTATTGGAAGTACCCATAGAAGGCAACCGCTTGATTCGCAAAGGCGAAACCCTGCTTAAGCTTGATCCCACGCCTTTTCAGATTAGAATCAAAGCATCGGAAGCAAATCTCGCAACGGTAGAGGCCAATGCCGCCCAACTGTCTGCGCAACTGGATGCGGCCCGAGCGAATTCCGCATCGACGCTAGCGCAGCTTGAGCTAGCTAAAATTCGGCTGGGGCAGGCAAGAGTTCTTGCGCGCGCTGGTGCAGGCAAGCGCTACGATGTAGAGCAATATGCCGCCGAAGTGAAGCAGTTGATAGCGGCAGGGAAGGCCGCCAAGGCCGAAGAGCAGCGCATTACGCTGATGCTGGATTCGCAGGTTGATGGGGAAGTGTCCGCGGTTGCGCAGGCCAGAGCACAATTGGCTACGGCATACTGGGAGCTTGAACAGACTGTAATTCTCGCTCCCGACGATGGCTATGCCATCAACCTTCAAGTGCGGCCAGGTTCGTATGCCGCGGCGTTCCCCTTACGCCCGGTCATGAGCTTTGTCGAAACCAATCAGCGTGTTTTGAGCTTTTTCGACCAGAATCAGCTTACCCATGTCGCGCCTGGCAACCCAGTGGAAATCGCGCTGCACGTTCGTCCTGGCCAGATTATTCAGGGTACGGTTGATTCCATAATATGGGCTAACGCGCAAGGCCAGTTTCAAGCCGGCGGCGCCTTACCGACCGAAGGCGTTCAGGGGGCAATGGATCCCAGGCCATTACAGTACGCGGTACGAATCAATATCATAGATCCCGAAAAATGGGATCTTCCCATGGGGGCCCGTGGCATAGCTGCTATCTACACCGATCACCTTAGCGCATTACATCTTGTACGCAAAGTCATGTTTCGCGCATCCAGCAAGCTTGATTACCTTATCTTCAAATTGCACTGAAAGGCGCTTTTATGGCGTATGGGGCCATTCGAAAGTCATGCCACTTCGGCCTTGTCATTACGGTGGCATTGGGGGTGGGGTGCGCCAATTTGACGCCACCGCCTGATGACGAAGTCACACAGCAGGCGTTGGCTGGAACACCGTTGCCGGCCAACTGGATCAGCGCCGGCAAAGCCGCTGAATTCGATCCGGCATGGCTGGGGTTCGGCGATAACGACGTAGCCCAGGCTCTGATAAACGAAGCGTTGGCTAATAATCCAGACCTGCGTATTGCTGCTATGCGGTTAGAGCAATCGCGACTGCAAGTAGGCATCGCAAGCGCAAAGCTCTTACCTGCCGTGGGTATCGGCGCTCAGTATGCAACGGACCCCACACCGGGCGGAGTCGCCAGCTCTAACGGTATTGGCTTAATAGTCAGTTGGGAAATCGATTTGTGGGGGCGTGTACGCGCGGAGCGTAAAGCAGCTGAAGCGGATTACCATTCGGCCGCAGCCGACTATGCTTATGCACGCCAATCATTGGCAGCGGCTACCTTGCGTGCATGGTTAACAGCAATGCTTGCAGGGGAGCAGCTTAAGTTGATTCATAGCGCCATTGCCGATAGCGAACGCCAGCTTCAGTTAGTGGATATGCGTTGGAGGGTAGGGCAGGCTACGGAATATGACGTCGTACTTGTAAAAGCCCAACGACAAGGCTACTTGGATACGATGCAAAGCCTGGAGCAGTCTCGCCTTGTTGCGCTGCGCGGGCTTGAGGCCTTGTTGGGGCGCTATCCGGCAGCCTCTATCAATGTGGCCAGCACTTTGCCTGATGTGCCTGCGTTGCCTACGACAGGCACGCCAATGAATATTGTAGAGCGCCGCCCTGACATGATTGCTGCGCGCAAGCATTTTGAAGCGACGTTTTTCGGGGTACAGGAGGCACGTGCAGCGCGGTTGCCGGCGCTTTCCATTTTTGGCGGGGTCGGCCGCATGGCCAAGGAAATCATTGGATTTGTCGATACGCAACAGACGCTGTATCCCGTGGGTGCTTCGCTTCTTTGGCCACTATTTACTGGTGGGCAACGACAAACGGTGTTGGAGATCAGAACAGTTAAGCAGCAAGAGGCTGTGGTGAGGTACACGCAAACGATCTTGCGAGCCATGTCCGAGGTGGAAAATGCGCTGTCTGCTGAAGCTACCTTGGCGGCCCGGCAGCAGGCCTTGCATGCGAAGGTCGTTCAATACGAACGTGCCGTGGAATTGGTGCGTATTCAGATGCGAGTAGGCAAAGTAGATACTTACGATGTCTTGCAGCAAGAGCTACAGCTTAATCGCGCTCGTAGCGAAGCGGAGTCTGTTCAGGCTGAACGTCTGGCGCAACGCATCAACCTGCATTTGGCATTGGGAGGGGCGTTTGATCCGGTATCGCTCCCATGACCTTCAGGGGTGCTCAACTCCGATCGATACAAGGCTTGTCGCTATCAGCGTTTGTTGCGTGTCTGATCTCGCCCGCTGCCATGGCTGCTTTGCTGATCCTGGCCCGAGCCAATTTGAGATACGTGGCCTTCCTTTTTGCTACGATTTTGTTGCGTACCATGGCTTTTCTGTTGTTCTCGCAACGTGTCGTCGCTCTGCGCATTGGTTTGGGGATGCTTGTCGTCGTGTTTTTTTGAGGACGTCATTATGGTCTCCTGGAAAAATGGGGTGAGATGAGTTATCGATGACAGATAGGCAGGGGAGACTCTGAAATTCGCCATCGAACTATATGTAGCCTAGTAATACCAAAATAAGAATCACAATTAGCACCAGACCTAGGCCGCCTGTTGGTGCATACCCCCAGCTGCGGCTATGAGGCCAGCTTGGAAAGGCGCCAATCAACAGCAATATCAGGATGATCAGAAGTATTGTTCCTACCGTCATTTTATTTCCCCTTTACCGGGATGCGTACTAGCTCACCCCGGACTTGAACGAACCGTCCTACGGGCAATTTCATTAGGCGGGCCAAGCGAAATAGCAGGAGCTACGCTTGAACGCAGCCGGCTACTGCGCCTTTTGCTGGATTTTTTCGCCTCCGCGCTCAATATCCTGGCCTGCGCCTCTCATCGTGTTGCATCCGGCAGTCAAGACGGCAATAACCAACAACACCGGTAACCAGACTTTTTTCTTCATAGCTATCTCCTTTCGAGTGATGATTCTTGCTTTCAGCCTAACGTTTGAATCATGTTTGTTGAATAAGCCTTATTGTTTACGCAGCTGGATGTCATAATCCACTCTCAGTACGCCGGGAACTTGGCGTGCTGCTTCAACAGCACTTTGTGCCGTCGCCAGGTTATCGGCTACCCCACGCAATGTTACGACGCCATTCAAGCTAGCCACCTGAAGGTTTCTGGCTCCCGCGCCCGGCATCCTGCTTATGGCTTGGATCACATTGGCGTTAATGGCCGCATCGTTATTCACTGGCACTGCGTTGCTTGCGGTGCCGCGGTAGTAATATGGGCTCTGCGTATTGCCGATTTGGGGGCTGTCAGACACCGTGCTGTACTGATTCGAGCCGGGTTCGTTGGGGCGGACAACACAGGCCGAAAGTGCAAATGCGACGGCTGTTGTAGTCAAAATACGCATATATGTTCTGGACCGTGTCATGGCAACTCCTTGTTCAAACAAAAAGTAATGAATAGCCAGCAAGTTTCGTGCCACGGTGTTATGGACTGATTTCTACCTGGCGAGCCTAACGAGATCGTTGGCTGCTGTCAGGTAAAAAAAAATGGATCCTAGCGCTCTGACCTGTCGCCTTAGCCCAATGAGCCAAGTTGAATATTTCCGGCTGGTACATAGGTGTTCATCACAACGCCTGTTGTTGAAACCTTCGAAGCCATGAGCCGCAGTGCACATGGCCTTGCACCATTTTCAAATAATCGCTTTCCACAGCCAAGAACGACCGGGTACGTCCATATGTTGTATTCGTCAATGAGCGCTGCGGTTTGTAGTGTTTGAATCAAATTACCGCTGCCAATGATTTGAAGGTCGAGCCCGGGCTGGGCTTTGAGCGCGGTTATGGCTGAAACAATATCACTGCCGAGTATCGATGAATTGTGCCATTGCAATGACTTCAACGTGCGGGACGCCACATGTTTTTTTGCCGCATTGAGTTTCCTCATATGACTCTCTTACGATTACACGCTAGAAATAAGTGTTAAGTGGGGCCCGCCCACTTCTCAGCCGCGCCACGCCGCCTCGATGACAGCGACGTCGATTTTTTTCATTGTCATCATGGCATCGAATGCACGTTTGGCGGCCACGCGATCGGGATCGGTGAACGCCTCGGTCAAAACCGTCGGCGTGATCTGCCACGAAAGTCCCCATTTGTCCTTGCACCAGCCGCATTCACTTTCTTGGCCGCCGTTGCCAACGATTGCATTCCAGTAGCGATCGGTTTCCGCCTGGTTGGATGTGGCGACCTGAAAGGAGAAGGCTTCGCTGTGTTTGAAGGCAGGCCCGCCGTTGAGCCCGAGGCACGGAATTCCCATGACCGTGAATTCGACTGTCAAGACATCGCCTTGCTTGCCGGATGGATAGTCACCCGGTGCGCGATGTACCGCGCCAACGGAGGAATCTGGGAAGGTTTTGGCATAAAAGTGTGCTGCATCTTCGGCGCCGCCGTCATACCAAAGGCAAATTGTGTTCTTCGCTTGCTTCATCATTTCACTTTCCTCCGTATTTGCGGGCAAACTAGCTTTCGATCAAGGTCCCCGCAGTAGCTTGAGTGGTGGCGTGATCAGCTCTGCGTCGCCACATTCACCATCCAGGGCGTGCCGAAGCGGTCCTTGACCATGCCGAAGCCGGGCGACCAGAAGGTTGCTTCGAATGGCATCACGGTTTGACCGCCCTGAGCCAACGCATCAAATAGATGTCGGCCCTCAGCCACATCGGCGGCATGGATCGATACCCACAGACCTTGCGGCGGCTGATAGCCGCCGCAGACGGTGTCCGCGCCGGGCATGGCATCGGAGCCCATCAGTGACTGCTCTTTGATTTGCAACTGCACATGCATAATGCGGTTCTTGGCTGACTCGGGAATGGGAGGCATGTTGGCCGAGGCGGGAACTTCGCCGAAAGTGCCTTGATAGACGACGGTGCCGCCAAACAGCTTGGCGTAGAAGGCGAAGGCCTCGGCACAGTTGCCGTCGAAATTGAGATAGGGCGTGAATTGCATGAGTTTCTCCTGGTATTTAAACGATCAAATCGATCGGCCATCAAAATGCTTCACAGACATGGCGTCCAGATCGATGCCTTCAACACACCGGACATTGATCGCCGCGACTGGATTCCCTTTAGGGTCGACGCTCTCGGCGTACGGGTGAATACCGCAGATCGGACAGAACCGGTGTTGGATTGTGTGCTTGTTGAATTGATAAGTTGACGGTGCATCCTTGCGAGAGAGCAGCTTGATTTCGTCAAGCGGCAGGAACCACAGCAGCGAGCCTTTGCGCTGACAGATCGAGCAGTTGCACGACAGCACCTCCTTGATCTCGCCTTCGAACTCCACCGCTACTTTCCCGCAGTGACAACTAGCCTGGTATTTCATAGGGGTTCCTTGTTGGTAGTGAAGAGCGGCTGAAGAAAGCCGTCAACATCAGCATCGGATCGCATGGAAACATTCCTTTGTGGACGGTGTACACTTGCAAAAGTATGAGAGCCCGAGTGGACGGTGTCCACATGAAATTTGTGTCAATATGTCAGGTAAAACTTTGCCTTCTGCCCGTCGCACTTACCAACACGGAAACCTGCGGTGTGAGCTGCTGAACGCTGGCGTCGAACTGGCGCGCGAGGGCGGGCCTACGGCGATCGTATTGCGCGAGGCTACGCGGCGTGCTGGCGTGGTGCCCAACGCGGCGTATCGCCATTTCGAGAATCACCGAGCTTTGTTCGAGGCCGTCCGCGCCGTGGCCTTGTCGCTGCTGGCGCGTGCAATTGAGGCCGAGATTGAGGCGGCGCGGCGCCTGCCAGATTCACGCCAAAGTGCGCGCGCGGCGTTTCGCGGCGTAGGACTTGGCTATTTGAACTTTGCGCGGCAGGAACAGGGCCTGTTTCGTACCGCGTTCGCGGCGCGGCCTTTCGATGTGGACGAATTTGTCACCGATGACGATTCGCCGCGCGGCGCTAGCGGAATGGATCCATTTCAATTGCTAGGCCATGCGCTCGACGGTATGGTCGATGCTGGTTTGTTGCCACGGGAACAACGGCTTGGCGCCGAATGGATGGCTTGGTCTGCGGTGCACGGCATGGCGATGTTGATGCTCGACGGTCCTTTGCGCGGCATGGATGATGGCAAGTGCCAAATGCTTGCCGAGCGGCTGGTGACTATGGTTGAGCAGGGTTTGTTGACTGAGTCTTCAGTGAAATGACATTGTTTCTGTAGAACCTCGGTCAGGTAGATTACTGATCAAAAAGCGTGCGCAATGCCGCCGTTGATGTTTGTCCATCTTGAATAGCCATTCTAACCGCCAGCGGAACTGCAGATGCTGCTGCACTG
>DATJCP010000010.1:0-2031 GCA_035514715.1 Candidimonas sp. | reverse complement strand
TCACCATATTTTTTACGGCATGCCGCGGCGGTGCGCAGGATGGCCAGTTCTTTTTCGGTTTCGGCGCTGTAGGTGATCCAGGGCGATACCAGGGGGCGTACCTGTTTCCACTCTTGGCGTAGCAGGGTGATGCGGTCCTCTTCCGACAACGAGCTGTAGTTGACGGGCTTGCCGTTGAAACGGACTTCGGCCGTTTTGAACAGCTCGGTCAGCACGCGTTCGTGCACGTCGGAACTTTGCCGCAGATCGACCGTGGCCAGGTGAAAACCGAAAATACTGACTGCTTGCAGCAGGCCCGACAAACGTAGCTGGGCAACCAGCGAGCCATGGTGACGGTTCAGCGAGTCGGCGATGATTTGCAAGTCATCCTGGAAGGACTGCGGATCGAGGTAGGGCGGTGCGTCGTACGTTGTGCGCAATGCCAGCTGGCGGCCGGTCAACGCCATTGAAGTGGCCGCCATGCGTGCATATAAATGAATGAAGGCGCGCCGATAAGGTTCGTCAAGGCGATGCGGAGATGAGTCCTGGCTGGATTTCGACAAGGCCAGCAGTTCGGGGCTGGCCGTGCTTAGCGAATCGGAAATCGATATTTCCGTCCCCAATTCCTTGATTTCCAAAAGATAGTGCTGCAATACGCGTGTGGATTGCCTTAACAGGGCCTGTTCCAGAGTGACGGCATCCACATTCGGATTGCCGTCGCGGTCTCCGCCTATCCAACTGCCCATTTGCAGAAAGGGCGGCAGCGGCGCGGTGTTGACGTCGAATACGGTTCGGCCCGGCCGTTGCAGCCGGGCTGACAGGTCTTGATAGAGCCGTGGAATCGCTGTAAGAAATGTGCTGGTGTAGTAGGTCAGGGCATTGTCGATTTCGTCGAGCACAGTCAGCTTCTGTCGGCGCAGCATGCGTGTCTGCCATAGTGCGGCAACCAGACCGGTAAGCCGCTGTTGCGTCAGCAGCCTTTCCGATGGCGTAAGCGTGTCGCCGCTATTTGCCAGTTGCCGGGCGATTTCCCGGTGCAGATCCAGGGTGCTTTTGCGCTGGACTTCGGTAGGGTGCGCGGTCAGGACGGGAACAATGCACGCATCTTCCAGGTAACGCAGGATCCTGCGGCTGCCCACGCCCTTTTCTTTCAAAAGGTCCAAGGCATGTTGCAGGCTGCCGCGCATGGGCGTGTCGGCGTACAGTTCGTGCTGCCGCTGTCGCCGGTTCTGGTCGCGATCTTCGGCAATATTGGATAGGTGCAGGAAATAGCTGAAAGCCCGGGCGACGGAGTTGGCTTCCTGGTCGGCGAGCCGGCCGATTTGCTTTTCAAGTATTTTGCTGTCTGCCTCGTTGCCTTCGCGTCGAAACTTGACTGCTGCGCGCCTGAGTTTTTCAATGACGTCGTAAATTGCCTTGCCCTCGCATTCCTTGACGACTTCCCCTAGCGTTTTGCCAAGCAATCTGATGTCGCTGCGTAGGGAAGATGGTTCCGTGTTTGGGGTTACGGGCAGATTCACTGGGTCTCCTGATACATGATTTGTCTATTGAGGTGTTGTGTTGTTATTCACAATCATACAAGTACCTTATGGCATGATCCAGCAAGTTATCATTGACACTCTTTGCCAACAACTTTCCAGAGATAGAAATGCCGCAATATCGTTCACGCACTTCCACCCATGGTCGCAACATGGCTGGCGCGCGCGCCCTTTGGCGCGCCACCGGCATGCAGGATGGCGACTTTGAAAAGCCCATCATCGCTGTCGTCAACTCGTTTACCCAGTTCGTTCCAGGTCATGTGCACCTGAAAGACATGGGGCAGTTGGTGGCGCGGCAAATCGAAGCGGCGGGTGGCGTCGCCAAGGAATTCAATACTATTGCCGTGGACGACGGCATCGCCATGGGCCATGGCGGCATGTTGTATTCGCTGCCTTCGCGCGAACTTATTGCCGATTCAGTGGAATACATGGTCAACGCCCACTGTGCCGATGCCATGGTGTGCATTTCCAACTGCGACAAGATCACTCCCGGCATGCTGATGGCCGCCATGCG
>DATJCP010000009.1:0-7508 GCA_035514715.1 Candidimonas sp. | reverse complement strand
TGAACCTCTCCACGCGCACGCTTACGCGCAATAACGAGCAGGTTCCCATCACTACCGGCGAATTCTCTGTTCTCAAGGTGTTTGCACGCCACCCCAAGATTCCCTTGTCCCGCGACAAACTCATGGAATTGGCACGCGGACGCGAATACGAAGCTTTCGACCGTAGCCTCGACGTACAAATTTCACGTTTGCGCAAATTGGTAGAACCCAACCCCTCCAAACCTGTGTTTATTCAAACAGTGTGGGGCTTGGGCTATGTTTTTGTTCCAGATGGCGGGCATTAATCCAGAGCAGGCATGACCGGGCAAGAAAAGGTTATGGCTGCTCCCCCCAAACAAAGAGCAAAAAGCAAATCACGCTTCCGCCTTGGCCTGTTCAGCCGCTCATTCCTGCTTCTGGCAGGGCTGATGCTGGTCAGCCTGGGCGCGTGGCTGCAGGTTTTCTTCAGCATGGAAGAAGGCCCGCGCGCAACACAAATGGCGCAACGCGTAACCACTGCCGTCAGTATTACGCGTTCCGCCTTGGTCTATGCACCCCGCAGCGTAAGGCCTGCGCTGTTGCTTGATCTGGCGACCAAAGAAAGCCTGCGCGTGCAACCGCGCGAAGAAGCCGACGTACTCGAACCCCTGCCCAGTTCCAATTACTGGAATCACGTGGCGGCCGAAATCACAGACAGGCTGGGTTCAAACACCCAAGTCATGTGGTCGGTCAACCAGGCGCCCGGTGTCTGGGTAAGCTTTGAAATCAACAACGATCAATACTGGCTGGTTTTCGACCGCGAGCAATTGGGGCTGACAGCTGGCGCCGAATGGCTAGGATGGGGCGCCACCGCCTTGCTGCTTGCCCTTATCGGCGCCGCAGTCAGCGTGCGCTTCGTAAACAGACCGCTGGCCCAACTGGCCAAGGTCGCGCAGCAAGTCGCGCGCGGCGAAACCCCCTCGCCCCTGCCGGAAAAAGGCCCGGCCGAAATCCGCGACATGAACATTGCTTTCAACCGCATGGCGCGCGACATTCGTCAAACCGAAGCCGATCGAGAAATCATGCTGGCCGGAATTTCGCACGACCTACGCACCCCCCTGGCCCGCATGCGCCTGGAAATAGAAATGAGCAACGTCACCGACGAAGCTCGCCAGGCCATAGACGAAGACCTGGGCCAGATCGACCACAGTATTGGCCAGCTCATGGAATACGCGCGCCCCGCCGGCGCCGTACCGGAACAAGGCATCGATGTGTCTTCCGTACTGCGCGACTTGTATGAACGCGAGCGCAGCCATACCGAGTCGCTGGGCGGCGTGCTTACCGCCTCTATCGAACCCAATCTGTACGCCAAGATCAGCGCGCACGACCTCAAACGCATAGTCAGCAATCTTATCGAAAATGCCCGCCGCTATGGGCGCACGCCAACCGACGGGCGCGCACACATCGAACTGGCCGCCATGCAGCAAGGCAATATTCTGGCTATCGAAGTCAAGGATCACGGCACAGGCATTGCACCAACCGATATACAGCGCCTGTTGCGGCCCTTTTCACGGGGCGAGTCAGCCCGCACCGGAGTCAGCGGCGCCGGCCTGGGCCTGGCCATCGTAGAACGTCTCCTGGGACAAGTAGGCGGTCAACTGGAACTCATTTCCCACCCGCCTGCGGGCCTGGTGGCGCGCATCGAAATACCCAAGGTGCGCATTAGGAATTTTCAATTAGACACTAACACCTAATAGCGTAAAATTTGATCAATAGCGGCGTACGCTTGCGTATGCCTGTTTAGGACTCACTATTAGGAGCTCAGATGAAAACAGTAGGCGATAAACTCGAACCCTTCAAGGTTGCCGGCGTCAAGCCCGGATTCAATCACCATGAAGAAAACGGCGTGTCTGCATTCGAAGAGATCACCGAAAGCTCGTTTCCAGGCAAGTGGAAAGTCATTTATTTCTACCCTAAAGACTTTACCTTTGTTTGCCCAACCGAAATTGTCGGTTTCAACAATCTGGTCGACGATTTCGCCGACCGCGATGCCATTCTCATGGGCGGCTCGGTCGACAACGAATTCGTCAAGCTGGCATGGCGCCGCGAGCACTCCGACCTAAGCAAGCTGGGCCACTATCAGTTCGGCGACACCACCGGCGCCCTGATCGACCAATTAGGCATACGCGAAAAATCCGAAGGCGTCGCCCTTCGCGCCACGTTTATTGTCGACCCCGACAACGTCATCCAGCATGTTTCGGTCAACAACCTGAATGTCGGACGCAACCCCGAAGAAATACTGCGCTTGCTCGACGGTCTGCAAACCGACGAGCTCTGCCCCTGCAACCGCGCAGTCGGCGGCGAAACGCTGTAACGCGCTGGCAAGACCCAAGCATAGCAACGCCAAGGCCCGGTCTATCCGGGCTTTTTTTGACTCCACGAACAGGTCAATACCATGGAATTCTTATCTGTCATCAAGGCCATGATCCCCGACTGGGCCAAGGACATTCGCCTGAATCTGGACGGCACCATTGCCCGCTCCAGCCTGAAACCCGAAGACGCCGTTGGCGTCGCCATGGCAGCAGCTTATGCCGCGCGCAGCACCAGTCTGGTCCAGGCATTTAAAACAGGGCTATCCGAAGCCGATTCGACTGGCGTCTTGACCGCAGCCGCGCTCATGGGCATGAACAATACCTACTATCCCTATTTGGAAATGTCGGGCGATGCACAGCTGAAAACCCTGCCGGCGCAACTACGGATGAATGCCTACGCGACACATGGCGGCGTCGAGCAGGCTCGCTTCGAACTCTTTGCCCTGGCCGCATCCATAGTCGGCAAATGCCACTTCTGCGTCAGTTCGCACTACGACAATCTGAAAAAAGCCGGCTTCACCGCTGAACAATTGCGCGACGTGGGCCGAATTGCATCGGTAGTCAACGCTGCCTCGCAGGTTCTTGCCGCCGAGGGAAAGTAGCCTACACCGCAGCCAACAATGCCACGACTGTCGCCGATATGCCTTCCTTGCGCCCCAGATAGCCCAGACCTTCGTTGGTCTTGGCCTTGATATTCACATCTTGCGGCGACACGGCAAGATCGGCGGCGATATTGGCGACCATGCCTGCGGCGTGGGGCCCGATCTTGGGGGCCTGTGCGTGCACCGTGGCATCCACGTTCACCACCTTCCAGCCGGCATGCGCCACTTTTTTCATGGCTGCCCGCAACAAAACGCGGCTATCGGCCCCTTTATAAGCCGGATCCGTGTCGGGAAAATGGCGTCCGATATCGCCCAGCCCCGCCGCCCCCAGAATGGCATCGGTTACCGCATGCAGCAATACATCGGCATCGGAATGCCCCAACAGGCCATGTGTATGTTCAATGACAACGCCGCCGATAATCAGCGGCCTGCCTTCTACCAAAGCATGTACATCAAAACCCTGCCCTACGCGGAACGGGAAATTATTCACAACCACTTCTCCATCAATTCAAAATCTTCCGGCCAAGTCACCTTGAAATTACGCACCGAACCAGGAATCAGGCAAGGCGAATAACCGGCCAGTTCCATGGCCGACGCCTCGTCGGTAATCGCAACATTGGACGCCCCCGCCATCTGCAAAGCCTGCTGCAGGCTGCCCGCCTGGAACATCTGCGGCGTTTGCGCCAGCCATAAGCGCTCGCGCGCCACCGACCTGCCTACCCTGGCAAGCTCTGCGCCACCATTCAAATTTTGCTCAACCTCTTGCGACTGCTTCACGGTGTCGGCCACCGGCTGGGCCAGCAAACCACCGGCACCCTGCGCCAAACAACTATCGATCAAGCGTGTCAAAGCCTGACGCGGTAAACCGGGGCGGGCCGCATCATGGACCAACACCCAATCATCGTCATCCAGCCCCGCATCCATCAATGCGGCCATCACGGTTTCAGCACGACTGGGACCGCCGCAAGGACGCCATACCGTTCTAGGCAAGCCAGCCAGCGCCTGTCCGGCCCACTGGTCGTGCGCCGCCACCGCCACCCTGACCTGCGCAACGCGCTCGTCAGCCAGCAAGGCTTTGACGGCCCAGCGCAGCATGGGTTCGCCCTTCAATAGTCGATATTGCTTGGGTAGGAGGGTTGCCGAACCGGCATCGCCGGACACCAAACCGCCGCTGTCAATCAAGGCAGAATCGGCGCTCACGGCGCGCGCGCCGATGCCGGCCGCGGGAACAATTGCAATCAGTTTCTTGTGCATACGAAAGACATTTTATAATGACAAACTACATGGCCATAGAAACAACCCCTCCCCCGTCCCTTCCCTCTACCAAACCCGTGCTCGCAGCGTTGAAGCCCGGGCATCGGCATGCGCAACCTACTCCCCCAGGATCGGGCGACGCATGGATGCTGGCAGACCTGGCGCGCGCATCGCGACAAACCCTGGTCGTGCTATGCGCCGAGCCCTTGACGGCACAGCGTCTGGCCGAGGAAATCCTATTATTCGCACCCGAATTGCGGGTCCGGCAGTTGCCCGATTGGGAAACCCTGCCTTACGACAGCTTTTCACCGCACCAGGACCTGATCTCGGAGCGTCTGCGCACACTGCACGCCCTGATGCAGAAAAGTGTCGACATCCTGACCGTGCCGATCACGACGGCCTTATATCGGATTGCCCCGCCCGAGTTTCTGGCTGCCTATACCTTCTCGTTCAAACAAGGGGACAAGCTGGATGAAGAGGGCCTGCGTCACCAATTGACACTGGCTAACTACAGCCATGTCACCCAGGTGACGGCTCCCGGCGAATTCTGCATACGCGGCGGCCTGATCGATCTATTCCCCATGGGCTCGGTCCTGCCCTACCGGCTCGATCTGTTCGACAATGAAATCGAGTCTATACGAAGTTTCGACATCGATACCCAGCGCAGCCTGTATCCGGTCAAAGAAGTCCAGCTGCTGCCCGGCCGCGAATTCCCCATGGATGAAACCGCCCGCAATCAGTTTCGTGCACGCTTTCGTGAGTTGTTCGAAGGCGATCCGTCACGCGCCCTTCCTTACAAAGACATTGGCAACGGCATCGCATTCGCCGGTATCGAGTATTACCTACCCCTATTCTTTGCACATACGGCAACCCTGTTCAATTATTTGCCCGAACAATCGCTGACCGTTACGCTAGGCGACATCAACCAGGCTGTACAACGCTTTGCCCACGATACGCACAGCCGCTACCAGTTCCTGAAAAGCGATCGCGAACGCCCGGTATTGCCGCCCGAACAGTTATTCTTGAATGAAGAAGACCTGTTCCAGCAACTGAAGCCATTTGCCAGGCTGGCGCTAAGCGACGAAACCGCCCATCCCGACTTTCAGCCCGCGCCCACCGTTGCCATTACCAGGCGCGCCGAAGATCCCGTCGCTAATTTACGCGCATTGTTGGGCAAGCACCAGGGGCGTATCGCCTTATGCGCAGACTCCGCCGGGCGGCGTGAAACGCTGCTGCAAATGCTGGAGGAATTTGGCATCAGGCCCGATTTCGCCAGCGAAACCCTACAAGACTTTCTGGGCTCCGAAAGCCGCTTCGCGCTGGTTATCGCCCCCCTGTCCAACGGCTTCAGCCTGGCTGACCGCGGGCTGACGCTACTAACGGAAAACGACCTTTATCCCAGCCAGGCCAGACCCATGCGGCGCGGCAAGCGCGCACAGGAACATGCCAGCGACGTGGAAGCCATGGTGCGCGACCTGTCCGAACTGCGCGAAGGCGATCCTGTCGTCCATGCGCAGCACGGCATTGGACGCTACCGCGGCCTGATCGACATGGATCTGGGCGAAGGCCTGATGGAACTGCTGCATCTGGAATACGCCAATGGCAGCACACTGTATGTGCCCGTCGCGCAGTTGCATGTTATTGCCCGATATAGCGGGTCCGACCCGGACCAAGCGCCTTTGCACCAACTGGGCTCAGGCCAATGGGACAAGGCACGGCGCAAGGCCGCCAAGCAAGTCCGCGATGCGGCGGCCGAACTACTGGCCTTGTATGCCATGCGCGCGGCACGCGAAGGCTACCGGTTCAAGCTTCCTCCCAGCGACTATCAAGCATTTGCCGAAGGCTTCGGCTTCGAAGAAACACCCGACCAGGCCGCCGCCATTGAGGCCGTCATCGACGACATGACCTCGGGCCGGCCTATGGATCGCCTGGTATGCGGCGACGTCGGTTTCGGCAAAACCGAAGTGGCGCTGCGCGCCGCTTTTCTTGCCGTGCTCAACGGCAAACAGGTGGCGCTGCTATGCCCCACCACGCTGCTGGCGGAACAGCACGCCCAGACCTTTGCCGATCGCTTCGCCGACTGGCCCGTGAAAGTCGTGGAACTATCCCGCTTTCGTTCAAGCAAAGAGGTCAATGAAGCCATTCAAGGCCTGAACGATGGCCGCGTCGATATCGTTATCGGCACTCACAAAATATTATCCAAAGACGTCATCTTCAAGCGCCTTGGGCTAGTCATCATCGACGAGGAACACCGTTTCGGCGTGCGCCAGAAGGAAGCTCTGAAGACCCTGCGCGCCGAAGTCGACGTCTTGACACTTACCGCCACGCCCATACCGCGCACGCTGGGCATGTCGTTGGAAGGCATACGCGACTTTTCCGTTATTGCCACGGCGCCACAAAAACGGTTGGCCATCAAAACCTTTGTTCGGCGCGAAGATAAAAGCACCATACGCGAAGCCTTGCTGCGCGAGCTCAAGCGCGGCGGCCAAATTTATTTTCTGCACAACGAAGTCGATACCATCCAGAACCGGCGCGCCAGCCTGGAAGAACTCGTGCCCGAGGCACGCATAGCGGTAGCACACGGGCAAATGCCCGAGCGTGAGTTGGAAGAGGTCATGAAGGGCTTCTACCAGCAACGATATAACGTGTTGTTGTGCACGACGATTATCGAAACCGGCATCGACGTGCCCACCGCCAACACCATAGTCATTCACCGCGCCGACAAACTGGGCCTGGCCCAGCTGCATCAGTTGCGCGGCCGCGTGGGCCGTTCCCACCACCAGGCCTATGCCTATTTGCTGACTCCTGGCGAAGACGCGATCACACCCAATGCTAAAAAACGGCTGGAGGCCATCCAGGCTATGGAAGAGCTGGGTGCTGGATTCTTCCTTGCCATGCACGATCTGGAAATCCGCGGAACCGGCGAGGTGCTGGGCGACTCGCAATCCGGCAATATCCAGGAAATTGGCTTCTCGATGTATTCCGAGATGTTGAATGCGGCGGTACGGGCCTTGAAATCTGGTGAAGAACCTGATTTGGATTCACCTTTTTCCGCGCTGTGCGAAGTAAATCTGCATGCCTCGGCGCTGCTGCCTTCGGACTATTGTCCCGATGTGCATGCGCGATTGGGGCTGTACAAGAAGCTGTCCCACGCCAAGCATGAGGACGATATCATCATGATTCAGGAAGAGCTGATAGATCGCTACGGGAAGCTGCCGGAAGCGGCACAGACGCTGCTCGCGACGCATCGCTTGCGATTGAATGCGGAGCCTTTGGGTGTGATCAAGATCGACGCCAGCGAAGCGCAGGCGATGATTCAGTT
>DATJCP010000008.1:0-3527 GCA_035514715.1 Candidimonas sp. | reverse complement strand
AAAATCCCAAGAAAGTTTTGTCAAAGAAAAAACCCGCTTGCAGCCGCCCCGCCGTGCGGGAACGGGGGAGGCGCGGCAAAGCACCAAAACCCGCTAATTTTAGCCGGTTTTGGTAATGCCTACTGCCTGGGACTTAAAACGTCTTGGGCAGCATGAACATGCCGGCAGCTACCAGCGTGGGCAGCGTCGCCGCAAACAACAACTTCAGAGGCGAAATGGCGCCGTCGGGGAAAGTCCCCTTCAGGATGGAAAAGCCGGCCGGATTAGGCGCGTTGGCAATAACGGTAAGCCCGCCGCCCGTTACCGCACCCGCCACCAGCATGTAGCGCCAAGCCTCGCTAGTGCCTTCGACCAGCGAACCCAGATAAGTCAGTGCGGCATTATCGGTAACCGCCGTGAGCACCGTCGCGCCCCAGTACAGGACGACAGGCGACAACCCGGCCAGCAATTCTTGCAGCCACCACTTCTGCAATCCGCCCAGCACCACCAGGCCCGCCAAGAAGAAACCCACCATCAGGCCTTCGCGAATCAACAAGGGATTCTGATGACGGTGGTAGGCATGCGCATACCCAATGAACAGCATCATGAAGCCGAGAAAAACGATAGGATGATGCGCCGACAGCACCACCCCGACCAGGAACAGCGCATGAATGGCGATGACAATAATGGGTACTGGCGGACGAGCTGCCGCTTCGGTATCCGGATTACGGCCTATGCTGCCGTCCAACAGATGCTTGCGGCACACAAAGGTAAGCAGGCCGGCATTAATCACAACAGCCGCAGCGGCGCGCCAGCCAAAATGCGTGGCCATATAGGCGCTATCCCAGTTAAAGGTCTGGGCCACCATCAGTACCGGCGGCGCCGCATACGCGGTCAGCACTCCGCCTATCGAAATATTGACAAACAACACACCCAGCGTCATGTACTTGAAGCCATCCTGGCCGGGCTGACGAAAATAAGCATCGCGCAGCAACAGTGCCGCCAACGTCATGGCGGCGGGCTCTGTAATGAACGAGCCGGCCAGGGGCACGAACGACATTGTCACAAAGAACATGGCAAGTTCGTTGCGGATTGGTAGCATCTTAGCCAGCGCCCGCACTATGCCATTGACCAGTTCCAGGATGGGGCGGCTGGCCGCCACCACCATAATCACAAAGACAAACGCAGGCTCGGTAAAGTTGCGGGTATCAATATAGCTGACGGTATCGCCCACGCCCGACACCAGCGCCATGAAGACCAGCAGCACACAGGCCCAAACGCCGAAGACAGCCTCGACTTCCGACAACAAATGCCACAAGCCGGCATGCGCTCCGCCGCGATTGGCCAGACGAGCGAAAACAGGTACAGAAAATGTGTGAATGATGGCTATCGCAAACAATGCGGTAGCCAAGTACTCCAGGAAACTAGGCATGCCCCAACCTTTTTAAAATCTCAAGTCACAAGCGCAAATTGTCGCACGATCCTACAAACGATACTATTTGTGCGCTTGCCCAAGGATGAAGCCCGCCCCTTTTTCAGCAATCATGATGGTAGGCGAGTTGGTATTGCCCGACGTAATGGTGGGCATGACGGAAGCATCGATCACTCGCAGCCCCTGCACTCCATGCACCCGCAACTGCGGGTCTACCACTGCCATGGCGTCTACGCCCATCCTGCAGGTACCGACCGGGTGGAAAATAGTCGTACCGATATCACCGGCGGCCTGTTCAAGGTCGGCCTGGGTTTCCACAAGCAAACCTGGCTTGTATTCCTGCGGACTATATTGCGCCAGCGCAGGTTGCGCCATGATTTTACGAGTCAGTCGTATGCTGTCTGCCGCCACCTGTCGATCTTCGGCCGTTTGCAGGTAATTGCATAAAATTGCAGGGGATTTGCTGGCATCAGGCGAAGTGATGTTCACATGGCCGCGACTGGTAGGCCGCAAATTGCAGACTGACGCCGTAATGGCCGGAAAATCATGCAAGTCATCGCCAAATTTTTCCAAGGATAACGGTTGCACGTGATATTCCAGATTGGCCCGTTGCTGGTCAGGGCCTGAACGCGCAAACGCCCCCAATTGCGAAGGCGCCATCGCCAATGGCCCCCGTTTCTGAAGCGCGTACTGCGCTCCCATCAGGGCCTTGCCCCACAGGGAGCCCACCATGGTATTCAGGGTTTTGGCCCCCTGCACTTTGTAGATAAGGCGCAATTGCAGATGATCCTGCAGGTTTTGCCCTACCCCCGGCAAATCGTGCACCACAGGGATACCCAAGGACTGCAAAAGCGCCCCCGGCCCTACGCCAGAAACTTGCAGCAACTGCGCAGAGCCGATGGAACCTGCCGACAAGATGACTTCGGCCTTGGCTCGGGCGAATTTTTTATGGCCTTCGTGCAGGAAACTAATCCCGTCAGCCCTGCGACCATTAAAAACGATACGTTCGACTTGCGCGCCGGTAAGTACAGTCAGGTTGGGACGGTTGGCCACGGGATGCAGAAACGCCTTGGCCGATGTCCAGCGTACACCGCGCCGCTGATTAACCTCGAAATAGGCGCAGCCTTCGTTATCGCCCTGGTTGAAATCGTCGATAGCCGGAATATCGGCCTGCTGGGCCGCCTGACGGAAAGCATCCAGAATTTTCCAGGACAGGCGCTGGCGTTCCACCCGCCAAGTGCCCGAAGCGCCATGGAACCGGCTTTCGCCGGCGTGATGGTCCTCGACCTGCTTGAATACCGGCAACACGTCGTCCCAAGCCCAGCCAGGATTGCCTTGCGCCGCCCAGCCGTCGTAGTCGGCCGCCTGCCCGCGCATGTAGATCATCCCATTGATGGAGGAAGAGCCGCCCAGGACACGCCCGCGCGGATAGCCCAGGCTGCGGTTGTTGATACCCGGATCAGGTTCGGTGCGATAGCACCAGTCGGTGCGCGGATTGCCGATGCAATACAGATAGCCGACGGGTATGTGTATCCAGCGCCAGTTGTCGCGGCCGCCAGCTTCAAGCAGCAATACTTTATGAGCGGGGTTGGCTGAAAGCCGATTGGCCAGCAAACAACCCGCCGAGCCTGCCCCCACAATGATGTAGTCGAACTCAAGCTGAGGTTGCGACGATGCGTCGTCCACCATATTTTTGTCTCCGGATGCTGTATTTTTATTTTTCTATTCTAGCGGTTTGGGAGAGCATGCGCCTAAGACAGGCTTGGGGTTACCGGCAGGTTTTTTCGTTCTTGAGAAAGGCGGGTGTGTCGTCGGCCGCTGTCTGACCGGAGCGCAGCGCAGGAAGTTCGGCCGACGCCCGGCTGGACGAGGCTGACGCGGAAACAAGCACGTCGTGCCGGACTGCCCCCACCCGCCCCGGACAACGTCATCAGAACCGGACAAACATCGCTAACACCGAAAATGCGCTAGCCCGGCAAGGTACCTGCCAAGGCGGCTACCAGCAATAACACGCCTACGGCCATATTGGCGCGAAACAGCATGAAATTACGTTCGGGCCGTGCAACATCGAACACCCGCATCTGCCAAATGAAGTGCGCGGCGATTGTGGCCATGA
>DATJCP010000007.1:0-2057 GCA_035514715.1 Candidimonas sp. | reverse complement strand
ACACCCGACTGGGTTGAGGCCCGACCAGGCCCCAGATGATCAACGTGGCGATTGCTATGAGCACGACGGCCACCACAAAGTAGCCGGCAACGATATCTGCCAGGCGCTGCATGGGTGCGCGCGAACGTTGCGCTTGTGCGACCAGCTGAACAATTTGAGACAGCACTGTTGCAGAGCCCACCCTTTCGGCGCGAATCACCAGCGCGCCGGAGGTATTCATTGTTGCGCCGATCACCTTGTCGCCAGGGTGTTTGCTGACGGGGAGCGGCTCACCTGTGAGCATGGATTCGTCAAGTGAACTACTGCCTTCTTCGACAGTGCCATCAACCGGTACTTTTTCGCCGGGACGCACACGCAGGCGATCCCCTACATGCACGTGAGTCAGCGCAACGTCTTCCTCGGAGCCGTCTGCATTAATACGGCGGGCTGTCTTGGGAGCGAGACCCAGGAGCGACTTAATGGCGGCTGAGGTCTGAGACCGCGCCCGTAATTCAAGCATCTGTCCGAATAAGGTCAGCGAAATAATGACGACTGCGGCTTCAAAGTAGACGGAAATGCGCCCCATCGACATAAATGATTCGGGGAAGAGGCCTGGCGCGACAGTGGCCACCACGCTGTAGATGTACGCGGCCCCGGTTCCGAGGCTGATCAGCGTCCACATGTTCGGGCTTTTATTGACGACCGATTGCCAACCACGAACGAAGAAAGGTTGGCCGGCCCAGAGCACAACGGGTGTCGATAACACCAGCTCGATCCAGGTCTGTACGTCGATGCTGAACCAATTCAGCTGATGGCCGAACATGGCAAGTACCGTGACGATGACGGTAAGTGGCAATGTGCACCAGAACCTGCGCGTAAAGTTTTTCAGCTCAGGATTTTCATTCTCGAGGCTGGGCATCAAAGGTTCAAGGGCCATGCCGCACTTTGGACAGCTGCCCGGATGGTCCTGACGAACTTCAGGGTGCATGGGACAAGTGTAGATAGTGCCTGATGCCAGATCCTTGTCGGTATCTGCATGTTGATGGACGCGATGTGGATTCATGTTTTCGTTGACCGTAATGACCTGCGCTTGTGACGGGTATGCAAATTGAGGCCTGGAACGTCACTAAATAGAATAGGCCGCCTTCATTTATCTTGCCATAGGTCCGACAGACGTTGGTTACAACTGCCTGACATGACGGTTACTTGTTTGTAATCTCTGAGTTCGTTTGGCCTTTTCGTCGGCCACACAAATTGCTACATGATGGAATGCTTTTGAAAGCAGACACGCAGTATGCTTGGCCCGTATTGGAGCGGAAGGGAAACTATGAGAACACGTATAGCGTTTGCTGCAACTTTGATAGCCGCCTGTTCGGTGGCTTTGCCAGTCCAGGCGGCACCACCAGAAGGTAAGGGCCCCGGTAACAATGCAAGCAATGCCGGCCAGGGAGGCAACGGCGGCAAGGGTAACATGCAGGCTTCAGGTAACCCCGGCAAGGGAAATTCGGGCAAGGAGCGCTCCAACTCAGGCAATGCGGGCAGCCGTGGGCCGGATATGCGTGGCAACTACGATTCTGGTCGTCATTACGATGATAGAGGCCGCCATTACGACTATTTCGACGACCACAGAGACCGCCGTGGTCATGTGCATGGCGATGCTCTCTTGGGCGATCTGGTATATGCCGGTATTAGCGCAGCCTTGGCACGAGAATACGCGTTGGATTATGGATTCGGAGGCTACTCTGCGTTGCCCCCCGGCATACGAAAGAATCTGGCCAGGGGCAAGCCCCTGCCTCCTGGAATAGCCAAGAAAATGGTGCCTGGTTCGATGTTGGGTCGCTTGCCAAGACACCCCGGCTACGAATGGCGCATTGCCGGTACAGATTTGATCTTGGTCTCTGTAGCCACTGCCGTCGTTGCGGATATTTTGTACGACGTGTTTGACTAATACGGAAAACAACGCCATGAATCGCCTTGAGCTTCTCGTCCCACCGCCCCTCGTCATGTTGGTGTCCGGGCTGCTTATGTGGCTGATCAGCGCTTTGTTGCCGGTTTTTTCGTTGGCATGGCTTTATTCC
>DATJCP010000006.1:0-5104 GCA_035514715.1 Candidimonas sp. | reverse complement strand
GGTACGACGAGATCAGCACGGAACTCGAGCGCGAGGTTCCATCCATACACGGCACGCGCGCCCAGCTTCAGTATGTTGTGCGCCAGCACCTCAGACACTTGATCAAGGATGGCAAAGGGCTGTGTGCACTTGTACTTAGCGAAGGCCGCAGCGCCGACAACGAATTCACCGGCTTGATTGCCGAACAGAAAAGGCGTTATATCGCGCCCCTGATGCAGGTATTGGCCGAAGCACAGACAAGAGGCGAAATCAGGCCGAACACGCCTCTGCGCCTGATTCGGGACATGATTTACGGCTCAATGGAACATGTGCTGTGGGACTTCATCGTCAGCGGCCACGAGCCCGACATCGACGCAACCACCTCCGACATCACAGACTTGCTTTGGAGCGCATTGCTCCCCCCCGACCTTGCCCAGCAAAGCCTGGCTCAGTTCCACACAGATATCGTCGACGCTTGCCGCCGCTACGAAGAAAAAGCCTCACTACCACAGCACAATCCAAAATTGGCCAAAAAAAAGCAGGTTAAAGCCAGCACCGGACATTAAGCGGAAGTGAGCGGCGCAGGAATAACCGAAACCCCCTGCTCTAGCGCCGCATCATGCTGCGCCTGAATCGCCCGCTGAAAGCCATCGCGACCTTGCAGGCGCTGCCAATACTCGCGCACGGCATCTGGGAACTGGGCTTCCATCCCCAAGTAATCCGCCAGCATCAAGGCATAGCCAACCGAAATATCGGCAGCGGTAAAACGGCTGGCACAAAGGTATTGCTGGCCCGACAACGCCGTATCGATGGCCCGCAAGCGCGCAAGGAACCAACGCCGATAATCCTCTTCCACCTGAGGATTGCGACGCTCCACCGGCTCGAACCGCCCATAGCGCAGCACAATAGTCTGGGGAAAGGTAAGCGTGGCTTCCCCGAAATGCAGCCAGTTCAAATAGGCGCCAAAGTCGATCTCGTCGGGCCTGACATCCATCGACGCCGGACCATAGCGGGATATCAGGTATTGGCACATGGCAGCCGATTCGGTCATTCGGACTTGGCCATCGAATAGCGCGGGCACGGTGCCTAGCGCATTGATTTGCAAATACTCACGGGCTGCGAACCGAGGTGGAAACGGCAGCATTTTCAATTCGTAGGAGGCCCCGGACTCTTCAAGCGCCCAGAGCGGCCGGAACGAACGGGCGCTGACGCAATGATATAAGGTGATCATGAAGCAGCCTATGCGTTATCAAAACTAGGTTTTTATCTGGTTTTGAGTTTATCTCAATGAAGCCATAGCGTCCATGGCAACAGCAAGACAGAATACAGACAATAGACTGATTACCAAATTGAGCACAACTTAATTAAATGACCGACCCTGGCACAGCGCGATGCACGGTCACAACAGCAGCAAAGCATCCAGGTCAAGGATACGGATGCCGCGTTGCCCCGACTGCTGTATCCAGCCCGACCCCTCAAACTCGGCAAGCCTACGGCTAATGCTTTCTGGCGTCGTCCCCAAAAAAGAAGCCAGGTCTTTGCGCGTCATGGGCAACTTCACTTCAGTTGAACCGAACTGCTCGACCAGGTCGGCCAGATAAAGCCCGATTCTGGTCTCGACGGGATCCGTTGCGATACTTATTGATTGTTGCTCGCTTTTTCCCAAACGCCTGGCCAACTCGGCCAACACATGCAAGGAGATAGCGGGATGCTTCAGCAGCAGACCCTGAAGATCAGACCCATGTATGGTGCAGATATCTACCTTCTCCAGAGCCTGGGCGTAAGTTTCGTGCTTGGTATCGGAGAAAATGGCCAGTTCGCCAGTAAAGTCGCCCGGGATAAGGATACGAACCAATTGCTCTTTGCCAGACTCCGACAAACGGTACACCTTGACCCGGCCCTTATGAACTATGCATAACTGGCTGGAATGCTCCCCGGCCCGATGAATGAACTCACCTCGCTGATAGTTGCGGCTCATGGCCATGTCGGCAATGCTAGCCAGACTCTCTTGTGGCAGATGATTAAAAATCGGCACCAGGGATACGCACAACGCTTTCACTTCCGGCTTGGCTATCTCATCATCAAGGTCAATATTTTTCATATGCATCGGGTTCCTTGACTCAGGAAATCTGCTTGCGCCTGGGACCAAGCTCAGGGGCGAACAGACTTGGGCAGGCATAGCGCATCAGCCCAGCCGCATTCAGAATGACTATCAAGATACTGACTTCATGGATCAGCATACCCCAAGCCATAAACAATGCCCCCACACTTACGCTGGTCATCAATATCGCTACCGTGCTCAGCGCAAAAATAGCGTTCTGCTTCATTGTTCTTACCGTTGCCCTGGAAAGCCCGTAGGCATGGCAGAACTGCCCTGCCTGACCTGACAGTATCATCACATCAGGCATGCCCGCAGCTCCGGCTGCTGTGGCGCCCAGCACCACACCAATATCGGCGGCCGCCAGTACGGCTGCATCATGGACGGGACTACCAACCACTGCCACCCTATACCCTTGATCTTTAAGCTGCTTGATTGATGCAATGCCATCACCTGAGACAACACCCGCCTGCTTTACGCCTTCCGCCCGCAAGTGCTCCACGATACGTTTGGCCTCTGGCGGCTTCGGCAGACTGTATTCCGTAAAAAGCACAACATTTATTCCCGCCAGTTTCTCCACGGTCTTGCCATCTTTCATCAGGACGCCGCTACGGGCGCCATTGCTGATCCCGGCGGCAAGCGCTACAGGGACGGAAATGACCAAAGCTCCTGGGCAGGCAATAACCAGAAAAGTGAGTGCCTGCTGCAGATTGCCAGAAACCAAATACACCCCAGCGGCCACGACTACAACGACAGGGGTATAAATATTGGCGAGCCGCTGCAGAAACCGCTGCGCCCCAGTCTCAGACTCCTGAGCCTCCTCAACCCATTCAACAAATGCCTCATCGGGAAACCGCTGGGCCAGGCCATCAAGATGCTGTTTCAAAGAATATCGAATCTTTCGAAGCGCACGCGTTTCCAGCCAGGCTCCTGCAATAAACAGAAAACCCAACAACGCCGCCTCGGTATATTCGCCAATAATGGTGGCGCCAGACAAGGAAATGGTAAGCAAGAATTCGATACTGAGCGTCTTGGCGCGCAAAGACTGTATTGCCTTGACAGCAATAGGCAGGCCTTCGATCACCGTCGCCGCAATCAGCACGTAATCCCTGACCTGGTGCATTTGCATCCAGTGTAAGACAAGGGCGCCCGCAAGCAGGACACTTGCCATAAGCGCAACATAGGAACTTCTGATCCACGGCATCTATGCAACCCGATTCGACAGGACGCGAAAACCCAGCCTGGTCAAAAGACTTTGCAACAGTTCAACAGTAACGATGGCCTCGTCAAACTCGACCCTGACCTTGCATGAATAAAACCACACCTTTGCATTTTTTACCCCAACCTCTTTAAGCAAGGCGCGACTGATCTTGATAATACAAGTAGGGCAACTGAACTCGTCCATCTGAAAAACCACCTTTTGCATCGCTCTTCTCCGGGCATAGCGGCAGGTATGACGCAAGCCCGCCGCTTTCCAGCACCTGATGATGGTTAGTGTGCCAGCTTGAAGTTTTTCCAATCGGTATGGTCGAAGTACTCGCCATAAGCATTCATAGTTTGCGCAATTTTAATAACGCCCGTTTCACGTTCCTGGCCTTGCTCTTTACCCCTTGCGATCTCGATACCGGTCATCATATTGCCCAGGACAATATGCAACTGGGCATCAGCCTGGGGCTCGAGCTTGCAGTTCTCTACGATGTAGGTGAACTGATCGTTAACGCCATTAGCGAAGGCGTCGTATTGTGTATCGGTCAGTTTGCCATCGTGAATGGCCGACAATGTCGTGGTGACGGAGGCGTGGATTTTGTTCATGGCCTGGCGCAATGGCGCATCAATAGTCCATTTATGGCCAGCATTGAGTTCCATGGACTGCGTGGCCGAGCCATGCTCATGGGCAGCGGTTTCTGCTGCGAAGACGTTTCCAGCAAGGCTCAGGGGTAAAGCCAATGCAATGGCCAGCAACAGGCGTTGGGATGATTTCATGAGGTACTCCGGGTTGGATGAATGTTGTTGGAACGAAGGTTCGATACGGGTAGCCGAGTCGAAGCAGTCAATAGTCGTGTGGGCCCACGAACGTCATCTTAGGAATATCAAACGGGTTAATCATTGACGGGGGTCATGTTTGCGTTGTAGTTTGGGTAATTCTCTTTGGCGCGGGTGGTTGGCTTATTGCTCTGTGCCTTTCTGGTGTGTTGCTGATGCCTACCCTTCTCACTTAACACCCTGCTGCTGACACTTACCTTCTTCACTTAACACGCCACTGGTGTGGTGATGGGGATATGGGTAAGGTCGATGGGACGGTCATGGTGCTTGGCATTTTTGCGTTGGCCAGGGCTGGTTGCGGCGTTATGCGATGTTGCGCATCGTGGCTGCTACAGTCGTAACGGGCCTGGCCAATAGCTATCGGTTCATCACCAACGTCACGCAAAAAGGCCAAGCACCCAGCCCGGGCCAACGGTCTGCCAAACCTCTATATCGCAGCGTGTCAGGTCCTATGGTGTGGTGTTGCAGCGACTTTCGGGGCGCCCGGCATAGGGGCCGAGCGGGCCGCAGGTGAAGGGAAGCCCGAAGGGGCTGAACGAACCGGGCCACGCGTGGTTCGGCGCCGAAGGGCGACGAACCCAAGGCTACGAGGAGCGCAACACCACACCATGGGACCTGACACGCGGTTTAAGAAGGAAACACCGTAGTCAATGACACCGCCATGCGATGTATAAAAACGAACACCATGACTAATAACACTGACATGCGGATCAAGAAAGAAACGCCTATCGCACATCACCCCCATAACTCAGCAAAAACCGCCTCAATATCCCAGCCGAATAAAAGCTCGCCACCTGCGCCAGGAAAGCGCTGAAATCAATACTTGCCGTAGCATCAGCGCGGTCCGAAATCGTGCGAAGAACTCCGCATGGCACACCATACTCGTAGCAAATCTGCGCCACCGCAGCACCTTCCATTTCCACACACAAAGCATCGGGCAATCCGTCTCGAAGCGCCGCCACCGCAGCCGTATCGCTTACGAAA
>DATJCP010000005.1:0-17316 GCA_035514715.1 Candidimonas sp. | reverse complement strand
GCCGCCCCGCCGTGGTAGCGATACTCATGGACGTTCGCGGCATAAAGACGCGGTGAGACGTTGTGATTCTCGCCCAAGGTGACGGGCATGAGCCGGTCTGCTTCTTGGCCTGAGCCACCTAATAGCGTTTCTGTTATGGCGTTATCCAGGCGCGACAGCTCATCGAGCAGCGCAATCGAGAACGTATCCCGGTCTTGCTCGACACGATCCACCACGCCCTGCGCAACGAGCCGGTAATCAGCACGCGTCCAGTTAACGTCGCCAAAGTAAATGCGTATGTCGCGGTTCTGCCACACGTCGCCCAACCAGCCGTCCAGCGCCCCATCCTCGTTATGCAGGTCAATCGTTGAATGCCCGGCGCGCGATACCCCGTCGATCGACAGCGTTTCCGTGTAACCGATGCTGCCTTTAATCAGCGCGTCATAGCGAACGTTTGGCGTTGCGTCGTCGGGTAGCGTCGTATAGGGCACCACCGACAGTCGGCGTACCGGGCTCGTGTCGATTTCAAGTAAGACTGTGCGACGTGCCGAATCGTCGCGTAGCCAGCGTTTGTAGTCTGCTTCTGTCATGCAAGTACCCCCTGACGCCGTGCGCCGCGTGCGTTGATGTCCTCGCGCTGCTTGCGCGATAGTGAGTTTCCGACGTCTTTACCGATGCGCTCTGCGCTGTTGTTGATGGCGGCAACCTGTGCACTGCCGATTTTTCCGTCCTGCGCTTCAATTCGCTCCAGGCGCGTATTGATAGCCCGCAGCTCAGCTACCACCTCTCCATCGCTCGCCGTCTTACCCTGCACGCCAATTCCGTATCGGCGCAAAATGTCGCTTGAGCGCGGATCGATGATGATCTCGCCCCGGTGGATATCCGCTGTCATGTCGCGCTGCACAAAAGGCGTGCCGGACATGAATGACGGCCTGTCCTCAAACTTGCCGTACGTGTCCCAGTGATAGCGTGCAAATTCTTCTGCACTCATACCCCCGGCCTGTCCGCTATTGAAGGCAGACATCACGTCCGGATTGTTGAACAGGTAGTCAAACTCGCGCGATGGGCGCCCTTCGTTTTTACCGAAGCGGTCGTAGTGATCAAGCGCGTACTCGCTCGAATTAAGACCGCTGGATGCGCCGTACTGCTCAAAATTGCGCATCACATCGGGGTTCGCCAGCATGTACTGATTGTCGACGCTCATCGTGCCGCTAAGCTGCGCAGCAAGGGACGCAGGTAAGCCCTGAAGCAACTCAGCGATATCGTGCAGGCGGGCGGTATCCAGCCCCATGCTCTCGAGGTGATCGATCTCGGTGCGGGTGGCATCGAGCAGCATTTGCTCTTGAGCCTGAGCGGCTTCGGTCGCAGCGGTCGTGATGTCGTAAAGCTGCTGCAACTGCTCAAGCTGCTCTGCCGAGTAACCGCTGATGCCCTCAAGAGACGCTGCCTGCGCTTCAAGTTGGGCAATTTGCCGGTCAGCATCCGATACCGCCGCGCCAGCCAGGTTGCCCACCATTCCGGTGAGGCGGTGATACGCCGCCTCATACTCAGCCCCCGACGCACCGTATTCGCGCCACAGCTTGAGCGTGTTCTGAAGTGAGCCCTGTACCTGGCGCATTGCATCATCATCACCCCTGCGTGCAGCGGCAACGAGACGTGCTAAATCGCTTTCTGCGTTGCCGACTTTTTCCCGCAGTGAGTACGGGGCAAGGTCGCTCGATTCAAGTGAGCGCAAGTAGTTCTGAAGCGATGCGCCAAGATCGCGCATGCGAGACAGGCCCGCAATCTGCTGCTGAATTCCGGCAAGGCGCGTCTTTTCCGCTTCTTGCTCTTTGCTGATCCGCCCGAGTACTAAGTCGGTAAGCTCGCCTGACATCTGGATCTGCTGCTCGTAGCTGGCCTCGCCGATGGTCGCCCACAGCTGCTGCTCTCTTTGCGCTGCAAACGTCGCAGAGTGCCCGAGCATACCGCCGATGCGATCCGATAGGTTGCCGCCCGTCATGACAAGCTGGAATGCGCGGCTGAGCTGGGAAGCGAGCTGATTGATGCGCTCCATTGCGTCGCCCACCTCACCTACTGCACCGTCCAGCTCATCCATACCGGCCACCAGTTCAGCAAAGCCGCCCGATAGCGTCATGAGCATTGCGGTGGCTTGTGCACCAGCCTCGGTGTTGACGTCCTGCGCCTCTACCAGGGCCCGGTATGCCGCCTTAGCTGAATCCGCCCCTTGCGTGACGTCTGGCATTTCCAGCCCCAGGCTTTCGAAGGCACCTGATATCTGCTTTGTCTGCCACTCAAGCTGTTCGGCTTCGGTGTAGAAGTTCTGAAAGTAGCTCGTCATGCCTGCATCCAGCGCTTCTAATCCGCCAGCAAAGTGAATCAAGTTCGCGGCTGCATCGAACGACAGATCACGCAGGCTTTCAAACGGCAGTATCTCGACAGCCGCTTGGAGTAACCCGACCTGTTGGATGACACTATCAAACGCGACTGCCAAAGCTTGCGCGGCTTCAATATCCATACCGCGGATATCCACGCCCTCAAGCATGCCGGCCAAGATCGTGGGCAGTTCTTCAGACGCCGCTTGGAACGCTTCGAGCATTGTCAGTTGTAGATCAAGGGCCAGACGCGGCAATACCGGCTCATCAGACCAGCCGCCTACGCCGAATTTCGTATCATCAGATGAGTGGGGTATGCCGATATCGATCCACTTGCCACCAACCATCACTGCGCCACCGGACGACACGCCATCGCCTTTGTCGCTGTTGGGGTTGGTGGAAATGTCCGTGCGCGACCAGAAGTTGCCCAACGTCGCATCCACGCCCAGTAAACCGAAGGTGCTGTTGATCCCATCAATCGCGGCCTGCGTCATCTGCTCCATGGACCGGTAGTATTCTTCCTCGTGACGCATCTCGTCGTGTTTGCGGTAGATGCCATTGTCATCGGTCAGTTCGTAAACCGTTGATTTGCCGTGACGCGTCCTGGGCTCGTGACCGAATATGCCATCGACCATGCCGCCAAGAAAGCCGCCTACTACGGTTCCAATGCCGGGCAGAATGGCGGTGCCGATGGCCGTACCAACTGCCGACCCGTAGTTACCTTGGGTTAGGTCGTACAGCGCGCTTGCATAGCCCATGATTGAGCCAAGCCCCGCACCGCCAATTGATGACCCTGCCATGAAGCTCGTTGACCCCTCGACGCCGATATTCATTAGCGCCGTTGCACCGGCATCGGTTAACGCGCCACCCGCGCCAGCGGTCAATCCAGCGCCGAACTCGGCCACCATCGAGCTACCGATAAAGTTGCCAGCCGAAGCGATAGCATTGCCCGCGCCGGACCCCATCATCATGTTGAAGTTGGGCATACCGCCACCCTTCTGCAAAGCCCCCGCAACACCGCCCTGTTGCTGGCCGCCCGTCATCCCCATCATATTAGCGACAAGGTTGACAACAAACGGCTGGGCGAACATTTTGTAAATCTGATCGGCAACGCTTGTTTTGAATGTGGTAACCAAGGATTTCGTGAACGACTTCCATCCCGACTTGCCGTTGTTCAGCATGTCAGCAAAGCCATCGCGAAACACACGGTCGTACTCGTCTACGGTCTGCTTCCAGTCGGCCAGCATCTCGCGATTTGCGGCCTGCTCCTCTTCGAGCCGGTCCAGCGACAGCCCTGCATCCAACAGGCGCTGGCGTGCGTCGATCTCAAGTTCGATAAGCCGAACTTGTTCCTCGGAGCCTTCAAATCCGGACAGCATGGCGGCCTGCTCTTCCAGGCGCGCAATAGCTAGATGCTCAAGCGCACGCTCGCCCTGGCCGAATACCTTCACCTGATCTTCAAGCGCGCGGGCCTGCTGGTGGATATTGCTGATCTCGTTGCGATGGGCGGTGTAACCGTCCTCACGCGCTTTGGCGAAGGCTTCGGCTGCTTTGGCGGCTGCTGATGTGGCTTTGGTGTTTTCAGTGGTTGTTTCAGTCAGCTTTTCAAGCGTCAGATCAACCAGAACGACCTCGTCAGACACGACGCGAATGGTGTTGACCGCCCGTAGCGCGGCTTGCTCGTATTTATTGAGCGGACCGTTAACCAAGGCGTCGAGCGACTCATTAAACCGGTCTACCTCTGCTTTGCGGTTTGCCAGCGCCTGCTGGTACTCAGCCTCAAGCTCTGCGGCTCTGGTTGGGTTAGCCATTTTCGTGAGTACATCAGGGCGACCAAGCCACGCAAGCCCAACCTTCACATCAGCCAGCGCGGCATTGAATGCAAATATGACAGTGCCAATCGACCTAACCACAAGCGCAGCAACGTCTGCCACACGAGCCAGGCCGACAATCAACGCGTCAGTCCACGTTTTAGGCGATGTGTCGCCCGTCAAATCCTTAATTCCACCCCAAAGGTTAGCCACTTCCTGCTTCAGCTCGTCGGTGACTTTCTTGGCGTCTGCGAATATTTCCTGCCACACCTGTCCGAACTTTGAAAAGGCATCCCGCGTTGCTTCGGTTTTTTCGTCAAACATAACGAAGGCGGCAATAGCCATCGATATGAGCGTCGGGATGGCGGTCATTGGGTTGCTCAGCATCGCTGCTGTGAGCGCCCACATCCGCGCCGTCAGCATGGGAATGACAGTAATAGCTAGTTTTGTAAAGCCTGCCACCACGAGTGGAATAACAGATAAGCTCAGCGCTGTCATTGCGCGCTTTAAGAGATCGACGTTTTCCATCGCTGATTTGAGCGTGTTGCTGTACGCGGTAACAGCCACCTCGAAAGCGGGCTGGAATGCCTGCCCAAGCGCCACGCCCAAGTCTTCAGCATAGCGCTGTGTGGAGCGCATCGCCTTACCCGCGTTGGTCATGGACGCCTCGTACGCGCCTGCAATGGTCGGGGCTAGCGCCAGCACGGCATTGGTGCGGGCCTGTGTTTTCTCAAGCTCAGTCAGGTCTTTGGTGTTTTTGCCAAGCTGCGCGGCCAAATCCTCGTAACTCTTTTTGAAGTTCGCGTTAAGCCCCATCGTGCGCAGCGTTTCAACCTGGGCAGACTGAATGCCGGAGGTCAGGCGTGCGAACGCGTCAGAGCTATTTAAGCCACCGATAACAGCAGCATCCTGGGCGAGTCGGGCCAGTTCCGTTGCTTTGGTGAGGTCAATGTTTGCGGCAATCAGCTTGGCGATGTTGCTACGCGACTCAAGTGCGGAAATGCCTGTCGCTTTCAGTGATTTTTCAAGGCCGTCTAGGTATGGCCTCGAGTACCCCGCGTTTCTGCCCACCACACCCATTACTATGCCAAGCTCGTTGTAACGCGACGCCAGGGTCGTGATGTTGCGTATTTGCTGGTAGATCGCACGCGCAGAAAACGCAGCTGCCAGCCCGCCAATAGCCTTCATCGCCATAGCTGTGGCGCGCGAAATACGCTGCATCGCGCCATCGACCGTGCGTGTGGCGCGGCCCATGTCATTTTGCAGGCGCGCAATATTGGCTAGCAGCTCGATCTCTAAACTGGCTACTTTCACAGGCTCACCCAATAAAAAAGCCCCACCTAAAAGGCAGGGCCAAAAATAAAGAAACCCGCTCTAGACGGGTGAAATGCCGGGTCAGCTTCGCAGCACGCCCCGAATGCGCTTGGATACCTCTTCCCGCGTAGACTTATCGGGAATTGGTGGCCACGGGGCCAGCCGCGCTGGATTCTTCGCAAGATGCGCCTCTTCCAGATACTCTGCCGATAATGTGCGCAGTGCGCGTGCTTCCCATGCGCTTAGCGTGACGCCGGTATTATCCTGCCAGTGCCGAATCTCGGCTTGCGTAACCGGTGCCAAGCCCATCCCAATCGGAATGCCCGGGCCGACCTCCCAAAGATAGCTAACAATGTGAATTGCTATGCAATCAGGATGATCAGGCAGGTATTCCGGCTCTTTTCGATGCTCGCGCATTGTGGCAAGCCGCGTCGGAGCGTCGTCCGGCTTATCAGGCGCGGCGTTCAGCCATGCGCTGTACCGGACGTACATCTTTAGCTCTTCGAGGCAGGCTTCGTAAAATTTGCCCAGTCCCCCAGATACTTATTGATCTGATCGGACACGAACCCAATGCTCGTATCGGCGTACACCGCCTTGTACAGCGCGTCGCCTTCGAGCTTGTCGTATTCGATATTCTCGAACGACTTGGTGCACTCAGCCAAGAACGCAGCCTGCTCTTCAGCTTGCTCAGCCGCGCTTTGGTGGGTTTTGCCCTTGCGCTTTAAGCGATCCATGACGCGATTGCTTTGCCGTGAGTGGGCAGCGGCAAAGGTTTTCGAGCCGGGGCTGTAAACAGTCACCTGCATCGGCTTTTTCTTGGCTTCGTCAGCGTACATAAGCTCGTCGGAGCCATCGCGAAGATGGATAACGCCGGTTTCTTCAACAGCAAAACGTCTGATATCGGACATATGATTTTCTCTTTAAAGTAAAGTTAATAACTGCCGGGCCTTCACGGCTCCGGATATTTCCAGCTGTACCCGTAGGCAGATTTTCTTCTTCCCCTGGCGCACGCAACAAGGTTCCCCTGGGCCGCTCTAGGGACGCCACTTGAGATCAGCCAGTCGACCGCATGGTTGACGCGGCTAAATGACTGCCCAGTTTCAACACAAACAATTGCTCTACTTTTTGTTGTTGCTGATCGGTGGGCGCTGTGGGCCGCCCTTCTTTCGGCATCCCAGCTTTTCCTCATAAGGGCTTTTGTGCGCTCCGAATGCTTCGTCCCGCGCCGGTGCCCAACCATTTTTTCTATTAGCTCGGGAGTTAGGTCCCTAGCAGCCATGGCTGCCTTCAGTTTGGCAATAGTTTCTGGCCCTTTTTTATGTCCGCGCATGCCCTCGCCGCCGTCCGTTAGGTTGCATAGCTTGTCGCGCCCGTATTGTGCAATTAGCTTGGCCTCAATCTCAAAGGCGCGGGCCTCCGGCACGCCTTTAACGGCATATTCGACAGTCAGCCCATGTTTCGCGACCACGTTTTCCCAGTAGCGATTTCTACCATGCGGAAAAGTCGCTCGGCGGCCTCTTCCTTTTCCTACATAAAAACGCTCCCATCCGAAGCGCGTCGATGGAGGTAAACATAAAAGTCCGCGTGAGCCGCTTTCATAGTTTTCTCTCTTTGGACAATAAAAAAGCCCCTGGGGATCAATCCAGGGGCTAGGGCTACGAAGAGCGCCTAAACCGGCGCGTTAAGGTGCAGACGATGCGGAAACTTCAACGATCCCGACACCGGCTGAGTTGGTGGTGATGGAAATCTCAATCGTCGCTGTGACAATCGAATCAACGGTGGAAACGGACTTGGTGAACGACATAACCTTTGCCTGGAAGTAATCCATACTGCCGTCCGGGTAGGTAACGCCAAAGCTGTAGTCGTCATCGTCGTTGAGCGCGGTCTTGGCGAGCACTTGGCCTGAGTCGTCCACATCAAGGGCAAGCTGAAGGGTTTTGTTCCCTTCGTTAAAGCTGCCCTTGAATTTCTGGGTGCCCCGCGATCCGATGGGGTTATGCGTGACTTCTGCATAAACGCGCCCGTGAGTGCCGCCATCAGTCACCTCGCCAATCGTGGTGAAGCTCAGCGCGGTGTAGCCGGTGGCGTCGAAGGTTGCGGGTGTGGCTGCACTAATGCCAATGGTGGTGCCTGCTGCGGTTTGGACTGCCATTTGGTGGCTCCTTAAATAAAAAAAGCCGCTCAATGGCGGCAAGGTACAAAAAACCGGCGCTGGGCCGGTTGTTTAGGAATCGTCTGTGTCGGGTATGGGTACGTCTATGCCGTGCTTCGTTGAAAGCACTTTTCTGATTTGTGCCACCACAGCAGCGATGGCTTCATCGCTTTTGTCGTCAAACGCTGTGCGCATAAATGGCTTTGCTGAAAAACCCGGGTGCAGCGCGCCGTCTTGGTACTTCCCGCTTTTGCGCTTCGCACCTTTCTTAACACCATGCGGCTTAACTCCGTACTCGATCATGTGCGCGTAAAACGCCTTCTTGTCACCAGCGCGAAGTGTCGCTGTTGTTTTGCCGCCGCGTGCGCGGGTTGAAACCTTGATGCTCTTTTTCAGGTCGCCATCTTCAACAGGCACGTTTTGACGCGCCTGGTTGCGTATGACATTCGCGCCCTGCCGAAGAGCCGAACGCATTACGTTGCGCTCGATCTTGGCTGGCAACTGGTTCAGGGCTTCTTGAAGCTCCTTGCCGCCTTTGAATCGGGTTATATCCATTGAATTCTGAAATCCTGGTGCGTGCCGTACCAGCCGAAATCCTCGTCATATACGGCGGTGGCATCATCAAGGGCCACGGCAGTAAACGCGGTTGCAGCGTGTAGTGCGGCTTCGGCTTGTCGGGCAAGCGAATTTGCATTTAGCCGCGTCTTAGCCCACACGTTGATCTGCACGCGCACCCGGCGCATGGAATCAGGCGCGCCGATAGAGCGCCGCCCCTGCCCGCCGATCTGCTGCTGAGTGATGTATGCAGCTTGGCCCTGTGCAACCGCTTCAGGCGCGAAGTCTGGAAACACCAGTCCTGGCGTGACGGCCAGCAGCGCGGTGCGGATATCGCCTTCAATAGCCATTTGTCGTCTCACAAGCAATATCAACAAAGCGCCGGCCAGCAATATCAGGCAGCACAGCGCGGATTTCGTACACCGAGCCACTTACTGTCAAGCGCATACCAGCCTTGATGCCTTCGAGCCAACGAACGCGCACACTCGCCTTCACCACTGACGCCACAGCATCAGCCTTGATGGTTTCAGTGCCGGACAGGTGCCGTACATCGCCGCGCACGGTGGCAAAGGTTGACCAGGTTGTTGACGGCTGTCCTGCTTCGTCGTAGCCGCTGCCGCGCTGCTCAATCGTGACGACGCTTCGTAACTGCTGCGCGTGCATCAGATGCCCATCCCTGTGCGGTACGGCATCCATAACGTCTCTGCGGCCCGCCGGTACTCGTTGCGCTCTTTCATGTCGGCGTCATAATCCGCGTGGATCATCACGAGAATGCCATTCCACAAATCATCTTCGGTGTTTCTGTCCAGCGCATCCAGCCCGGTAAAGCGCAGGCATTCAGCCGTGGCAGAATTGAGCAAGCGCGTCAATAGCGCATCGTCAGCATTACCAGTGACACGCAGCGCGACTTTCACTTCATTGAGCGTCATACGTAGTTCTCCGTGTCTGTGCCGATCCAGTCATTTAGTACATACCCCTGCGGGTCTTTTTGCCATCTGTTATTTGGCCGGTGGCCCATGCCCAGCCCTTTCCTGCCGGGTAAGCCCTTGATGCCCACCACCGTATCAATGCGGTGAATGTCCTTTTCTGGCGCTGGCAGCATGTCCCAGAAATGCCGGTCAACGCCGATACTGCCCTTATCAAACGCTTTTTGCGCCGCACGTCGCATCAATTTGATGTGCTCAGCATGGAAGGCCGTGTTGCACAGCGCCGAACCGACGTTGCGCATCAATATGTACGCCCGGTGCTCGACGTTGTAGTACCGCTGATTCACCGAGCCTGTCGCCCCGGCTGTCTCAAGACGAATCCGGCAAACTTCCAAATGTTCCGGGTGATACCAGTCGTCATGCTCCCAAACCACCACCACATCGCCCGTGACGCGCTCCAAGGCAGCCAGCACGTTCTGAGCCAGGCTCTTGCCGCCTTCATGCTCACGCGGGCGTACAAGGTGCGTCTGCCCCATCGTCAGCACGGCAGGCTCGATGCCATCATCAGCGACGATCCATTCGTGCGGCTGTACTGTCTGGCGGGACATATACTGCTCTGCCAGCGCCATTCCCTTCGGTTGGTCAGCGGTGGGTGTGATAACGGATATTTTCATCAATAGTCGTTTGTCGGGCGCTTGTAATACGTCCAGTGAAAGTACCGGCACCGATCAAACGTGCCGGGCCAGCGTGACAGCGTGAAACCTTCCTTCCAGCATACGTAGTCCAGGCTCATCTGGTCGCGCAAGCTGCGCGATTCGATCTCACGGCACCACGCCTCATTAACCCGCACTACGTCCGGCGTGTGCCTGCGGAACAGCACCCCATTGCAGGACAATTCCCGCATAGGGTTTTCGTCGGTGTCGAGCCCTTCGGATTGATACGCGGCCAACTGGCCGAATATCGCATCCGCCTTGCCCTTGCCGATTCTGACAATCGCAGCCGCTTCCTGAGCGATGCGGGTGCGGTCGCGGTGGAGAAAATTCACAAAGTCGCCACGGTCAAACAGCGCCACATCGGTCACGCGCAAGGTGAAGTTCGCATCCATCCATAGCGAATACTCGGTATCCGTGAATAGATGGCTCAACGCCTTGATAATCCGCGAAGAACGCGTCGGGCGAGCCTGCCTGGGCATTCTCACCGCTTCCCACGTCTTGGGCGTAATCGGCTGATCGGTAAAGCACACGAAGCGAACGCCAGGAATGCGCGGCTGCTCATGCAATGCGTCCGTGTTGCCGAACACGCAGGTATAAACCGTCAAATCCACGCTAGAGCATCCTCTAAATCCATTCTCGGGAAGCACTCAAGAGCCGTTTTCCGGCTTGCGTTCACGATTTCTACGCCCGACACCTTCCGAGCGAAGCCTGCAAACCGCATCGACCAGTGCTGAACGCTGCCGGCATTACCTAAACCCTTCGGATGGTCGCCGTGCCAGTGCTTCTTTCCGCCTGTGTGCTGGCAGTCATACCCCAAAAGAACGATTTTTTCAGCCCCAAACTGCATAGCCAACTTGATTGCCGCCAACCCTGAATTTCGCTGCGGGTTGAGCACCACCTTTTGCACGCCATCAATCCAGTTTGTGCTGAACCGCTGGCCCTCAAACGTGCGCTTTACCTCGTCCATGTGAACATTCCACCACGCCTCATCCATCGCAAACAAAGCGTCTGCCCACGGCGCAGCCTGATACGTGGTGTTGGCTACAAAGACTCCGTTTTCCTGCGCCTGCGCGTGCCAGATACGGACGCTCTCGATGTCTGCTCTAGTAAGGCTTGGGCCGCTGGCGAGACAGACGACTTTGCGCCAACGGCCCGCGTAGGGACTTGCTTTGTCTCTGGCGCCGATGGCAAGGCAATGACATTGCGCACCATGCCAACACGCTCAAGTTCGTTTATGTACGATTCAGGCGCGATAATCCGGTCGCCAGCTCGCACAATCTCCTTCGTGTCAGTGCGCTGGAACGTGCGTTTTACTGTTGCTTTCTTCATGTGCTATTCCAAAAGAAAACGGGGGTGAGTTGCCCCACCCCCTTGCCGGTTATGCCGACGAAGTGCCGTCCAGTTCACCGTGAACGAAGGCGAGCGGGCGTTTCACGGCCAGCGCAAGACGCTCTTCAAACATGATCGAAACCATGTTGTGAATGAAGTCGTCCTCGTTCTCGGTGGACATGAACACAGCCGCCTGCATGCGGTCATACAGCGTGGCTGCGGTGGCAAAAGCGCCCACCATGAAGTCGCCTTGCGGCATGGCGTCGCACTCAACCACAGGCAAGCCCCACAGACGGGCAGGAGCGCCAGTAGTGGCCGCGCTGAACAGGTATCGGTTTTCGCCGTCTTTGAGCAACTCAATGGCGGCCCAGTCGGCAGGGTTGAGCACAATGCCGGTTGCGCCGTAGTAGGACTGGCGAACCTGCAAGATCGCGCGGCGGATGATATCGACCTGGGTATCGGTCGATGCGCGAACGGACGCGATATCAAACGACGTGGCTTGAGGAATAAGGCCGAGCAGGTTGATGCCAGTGCCGTCGCCCAGCAAAAGCTGATCTTCCTCGACCTGCTTGAGCATTTCCATGCCTTCGTTGTCGATTTCGGCACGCAGGCGGCTGAAGTCCTGCAACACTTCCATCGAAGTCTTGAAGTTATGGGCGATCTTGCGAACCGCAGTTTCCTTACGCTCGTAAGTCAATTCTGACTTTGGTTTCGTCCCACCCTCAGACACCATCGCAGCGCTGTTGGTGCGTACGTTCGTGCGGACCCACTCAACTAGATTGCTATCGACGGGAACGGTAGGAATCAGCGAGCGCAGCATACGCGGGCGGAACGGGTCGCTCACGATGGCAGGGTCGCGATATGACCAGATGCCATCACCAGCCGATGCGCTGCCAGACGTAATGTCCTTGACCTCAAGAGCGCGGGACTGGCCTTTGTGACGCTGCTTGCCTGCGAATTCTTTAAACTCGTCGGACTCGACAAACACCTGACCGAGCGTGCGCTTTTGCTCAGGCTCGCTCGTGCGCTTGACGGCCATCTGCTCGACGGCAGACAGGCGCGATTCGGCTTCAGCAAACTTCTCGCTGAAGGCGGCAATCTCATTCTTGGTTTCGTCGGTGACGCGGCCAAGCTCTTTAAGCTCATGCTCAGACTTGGCAATAGCTTCGGCTACCTGGTCGGCGTGTTGTTTCACGGCTTGCAGGATTTCTTCTTTGATTTCCATGATTTAACCTCGTGGAGTGATTTTTAAAAGGCTTCGCACGTTTTCAAGCAGTGCTACGCTTTCGCCAGCCTCAGAATCACTCCGAGCAATGGCTTTAACGCGGGCCACAAGGGCCAGCGCTTCGGACTTCGTGAAGCCTGCATCACGCAAGCAATCCTCGACTTCCGATAAGGTGGTGATTTCGCTGATGCCCTTCACGCCGGTAATCCGGGCGGCATCGTTTGCAGGGAAGGTGACAAGCGAAACCTCCCACAGATCAACTTTTTTCAGCGTTCGGATGCCCGTTTTCTGGTCGAAACTGTCCTCGCGGGTCATAAACCCAATCGAAAGGCCAGACAGGGCATTCATGCGCAGCAGTTCGTAGGCTTCCGCGCCTCGCGTGGTCTTGAGTGCGAGCCGCCCTTTCAGGTGAAGGCCAACCGAATCCTCTTTGACTTCCTCGTACACGCCGATTGGCTCGCCGGAACGGTGTTGCCACAGCAAGGCAGGCTTGCGCTGCTCGATGCTTTCGACAAACGCGCCAGGCACAACGATCTCGTCATATGAATCTTTGACGCCAAAGACCGAGCCATAGCCGGTGAACGTGCCGTCTTCGGCAACTTCCTTGACCTCAAAAGGCACAGAAATGTGTTTAAGTTTCATTGCTAGGCTCCTTTAGCCAGTGCAGCAGCGCCGAACGAGCAGCATTCGAGTCGCTGCCAGCCCCCAGCTGGTCAAGGGGCAATAGGTTTGATTGGGCTGTGTAGATGTCGCCGCCATCAACAGGCGGCAGATTTTCCAGGCGTCGCACTTCGTTGCGGCTCATCCAGCCGTTTTGCAGCGCTGTGGAATAGAAGGCGGTGCGGCTTGATGTGTCGGCGCGTAACAGCCCCTCGACGTTGAACTCGGCGTAGTAACGAAGCTGCTCGGCGGGCGTGAGCAATTGCGCCCAGATGGCTTGCTCGATGCGCTTGAGCCATGGCCGAAGCCCGTATTGCAGGAACCACAGATTCAGCTGCTCGCTTGAGCTGGCCCAGCTTGACGCCTTATCGGTCGAGCCAATCATCGAAGGCGGCACGCCGAACCAGCGGCACACTTCCTCAATGGAGAACACCCGCGACTCAAGCAATTGAGCATCGTCAGGGTTGATGCCAACCGTGCCAACGTCCATGCCCGCTTCAAGCAATGGCGACTTTCCGGCATTCAACGCCCCGGAAATGGACTTCATGTTTTCGCGGAACACATCGCGCTGCGACTTGTCCACCACACGATCCATCTTGAAGTAGGTAGTGGGGTGCAATCCGTTCTTGAATGTAGAGCTTGCAGCCTGATTTCCCGCCAAAGCAGACCCAAACACCTCGGAGCCGTACTTGATAACGGACATGCCGAAGCGCCCGGACATGGTGAATCCGGGGATATGGAACACATCGCCCTCTGGAATCAGCCGGACTTTGCCAAGATCGTCGGTGTACTGAAACTCATACGCGCCAGATTGCAGCTTGCGCCACACAAGGCGCGAAGAATCGAGCAATTCAAGCGAGACCAGGCGCCCGGCGATGCGCTTCTTTTCGGCAAACCCGTTGCCATGCAGCGCAGCGTGAACAAGAATTGACTCCCAGAACGTAACAGCAGTAGTGTCGGAGTTTGGGCGGTGACGAATCAGCCCGGTAACAGGCAGTCGGTCAGCAGGAACCCGGCTGCCATCCTCAAGACGCTCATAGACGCCAATAGGCAGTGTGGCGACCGTTTGCGACACCAGCCGCGTACAGGCCCAGACCGCAGAAAGGGTAAGCGCCTTATCTGAAGTGACAACGACCCCAGACGACGACTCGCGCCCATACCACTGCGCCCAGTGGTCAACGCTACCCAGGCCGAACCCGAGCCAGTTAAGCACTGCGCCCTTGATTCGGCCCGGTTTCTTGTCTTTCGTTTTCATACGATAATCGGGTCGCTTAAAAAGTCTGATAAATCCGGCTCATGCTCTGCACCACCGGCGGCAGAAAATGCCATTGCCAGAGCCACCATGCCGTCAATACGGCCAGTGGCTTTGTGTTTGTCCAGCTTCCGATTGCCCGCCGCGTCCTTCGATATGACAGCGTTGGCCGCGCACATCGTTAGCACCGGCTGATTACCGTGCGCGATACGTCCGTTTAGTAGTTCTGATTCCAGTGCATCGATAGCCGGCGACATGTCTTTGAAGCCCTGGCCGCACTCGACCAGCGGCAGGTCAATGCCGAGCGTGTCAAGCTCCTTTTGCAAGAGCGTGATGCGCCACCTGTCGTATGCAATGGATTGAATGTTCAGCTCGGACAGAATCGCCGCCATGTCTTGCGCGACGAATTCATAATCAACCGTTGCGCCGGGCGTGGTGTGCAAATAATCCTGCCGCGCCCAAACATCGTAAGGCTGCCTGTCACGCTTGGCGCGATCAAATAAGCCTTGTTCCGGCGTCCAGAAGTGCGACACCACGTGCCATACACCGGCAATCTTGCCGATAATGACCAGGGCCGTTAAGTCGGTGCGGCCCGATAAGTCAAGCCCCGCCCACACCTTCGTGCCACCAAAGTCCACCACACGGCCCGCGTTGGCGTCCCATACGTTCTTGCTGATGAATGGGGTGACGGTGGAAACTCTCATATTGAGGGTCAAGTTCATGAACGAGTTAGCGGCACTGGGCATTCTGATAGCCTGCCTAGCTTGTTCCTCTACGTCTTTTTCCGATCTAAATAATCCAAGCGCCGGGTTAGCGGCCTTCCACGCCTTCTTATCCAGAAGGTCACAATCCTTCGGGGCCGAGTAAACATGGCTCACAATATGCGGGTCATTCGACCGGCTTGCATCATCCAGCCAGATACTCAGCAAGTCAGAATCGCTTGCAGCCTGCGTTGATATGACAATAAGCAGCGGGCTCTCATGCGCACCTTGGCTTGTAGTGATCGCATCAATAAAGTCAGACTGTGGCCCCCTTACCTGACCGACCTCATCAAGCACCGCCATCGCTGGGCTCAAACCATGAGCCGTCTTGCCATCCGCTGCTAATGCCCTGTATTCAGTATTTAACGGTAAACCTATAAGCCTCTTGCTGCTTGGAACGATTCGCACAATACTTGATAACTCAGGCGACATTTGAATCATCTTCGACGCCAAGTTAAATACCAACGCGGCTTGATCTCTCGACATAGCACCGGAAACCAGCTGCGAATTGCGCTTCGCTTCTGGCCCGACCAGGTGCGCAAGAATAAGCCCCGCAATGAGCGCGCTCTTGCCATTTTTCCTCGCAACGCTTAAATATGCACGCCGAGTCCCTTGCGGATTGTCGTAAATGTCCGTGATAAACCGGCGCTGAAAGTCGGCCAAAACTATTGGTTTACCAACGTGGACGCCCTCAGGCGTTTTGCAGTAGCGAGAAATGAACTCGCACACTCGCTCGCCACGCGTAGCAACTGCCGTCACGCCAGCCCCTCTTGCAGCAACTTTATCCCATGCGTTATTGCCGATTTATTCCTTCTGAACAACGCATTCGCGGTGCTCTCTTTTATCCCGTACATTAAACGCATCTCAGTCCTTGTGCATTTGAATATTCGGCTAGAGGCAACTTCAGCGAACGTGTGGATTCTGTAGTCCGTAGTGGGAGACTTTGGCATCTCTAAAAACTTCTGCCTTGCCTCAGCTGCGCTCATCACGCGGACTGCGTTTGCAAATCTATAATCCTTTCCGGTCAGTCGAGGCTTCACTCCCGGCAGGTGCCACCCTTTACGGGTCTGACCTTTCAATATGCCTGTTATTGCAGGCCTATCAACCCCGTGAATCCTATTGAAATCAAACCTAGTTCCGCTGAAGGTTCTGCCATCAATGTTCAGAAACACCAGGGTTTCATCCCGATACATCGGGTGGCTTTCACCGCCCCGCTCTTTAGGCGGTCTGCCGCTTAAATGCCATCCCTTCGCAACACTGACACGACCCTTGATAAGCATATTCGCAAGAGATTTGGATATACCCAATGCTTCGGGCATTTCGCTTTGCCTTCCGGCCCACGATCTGCCATCTATGTGATCTAGCTCATATTCAGCAAAATCGAATTGATACGAAAGCTCGCCTGTTAACGACTTGGCCATCGCCCTTGCTGCCCACCCATGCTTTACACGAGAATGTGTAGGCTTGTAATCCTTCCTTGTCCCGCCAACCATGAACGCTATAGGTGCCCATAACTTGCCGCCGTGCATCTTTGCGAGCAGCAGGTGTGCGAAGAAATGGTCTTCGGGGGTTACCGTTATCAGGTTGCTAGGGTCATCTGTCCCACCCAAGCATCGCGGGACAATATGATGCCGCTCGCGGTACTCGCCGGATTCGATTAGCCTAAATTCTTTCTTGCGACGATCTTCAATGAAATCGTCATAGATTTTGGAGTAATTCATTTTGCCCTTGACTAGAGGTGACCTTCGGAGTGCTTGGAAATCGCCGGTCAAAGCGACTTGTCGGGTGCCCCCTATCCAAGCAGCCTATATTTTACTTCACTTAACAGCCCGAAGCCCAGGTATCAGCGACTCATCAACGGAACCGGCCGCCTTAACTGCTTCGTCCTGCGCTTTGTTTGCTTTGACTTGATCGCGGCTTTTGCCTTGCGTGGCCTCAGCATGCACCTGCAATACCCGAGACAACGAAATCATTCGGCGCGTCAATGTCTCAAGCAAGCTGTGCTTGGGGTTAACAATCGGAGTGCCGCGGTCATTTTTGATCACATCCCCCTCTTGCGTAATCTCTTTATTCAGCCGCTCGATATTTGCTTTCGTCCTGGCAAGCTCTGCGGCCATTTCCAACTCTGTATCGTTCCACCGATCAGCAGCGCGAGCCTTTGTGATCGACTTCCAAAAATGGATTGCGTCGTCAGGGACGTTTATGTATTCAGGGACTGCGATTTCAGACACAGCGCCCGCCATAGCGGTTACTGCACCCTTCAC
>DATJCP010000004.1:0-3489 GCA_035514715.1 Candidimonas sp. | reverse complement strand
TCTGGCTTTTTCGGGGCCGGGCGCGAACTCGTGGCCACGGACAGCACGCTGTCCGTAAGCGGGCCACTCAAACAGCGCGCCCTTGTACCCCGAGCCAGATTGCCTACGCGGCGCGCTCAAAATTCGCCGGGCCCACCCCAGCTCACTGCGCCTCACAATAGCGTTGATCGGACGACGTTTCTTATGAGCGGATGCCTAAGGGACGAATGCCTAGGGTCAGATACGTGATGGAACGGCACCTACATGCGCTGACCGTACGTGATGCCACGGCTTCCCTCTCTTGGCCCAAACCAGCTGCTGGCCGTAGCCGTCTAGGCATGCCTTCTTACGCGACGGCGGCTGTGACCGAGGCAGGGGCTGGCGACTTACGCGTGCGCCGGGGCAAGGTCAATTCACGGGGATGCAAGGGCGCGCCTGTTTGAGCAGCCGTTTACGGACGACAGTCCGTGGCTGCGAGTTCGCGCCCGCCCCGGGAATTGGCCTTGACCCGGAAAGCCCTGGCGAAGCGCAGGGCCGCAAACGCGTGGAGCCAGTCCCTGCCTCGGTCACAGCCGCCGTCGATTAAGAAAACAACAAGAAACGCTACGGCAAAGCACCGCCAAAACTTAAGAAACCGAAGAAGAATCAGCCCCCACCACCCGATCCTTGAAATCAGGCGGCGTAGGCGCAATGGACAGACCGAACATCCGCCAATACACCCAAATATTGAAAATCAGCGCCACAGGCAAAGCCACAACCGTCGCCGCCAGAACCAGCCGCAAAGAATCCACCGACGCCGCTGCATCCCAAATGGTTATGTCATCCAAAACCAGATAAGGAAAAAAGCTATACCCCAACCCACCCAGCGTAATCAGAAACACCAACAGCGTCATCACATACGGCAAAGCAGTCGTCCGGTAACTGCTATTGATCATCCGCTGGAAACACATCTCGATAGATACGAAACAAACCAGCACACAGCCCCATAGCACCACCACAAGCGGCCAATGCGGCCCATCGCTCCATTTCAGGAAAATCCCCGGGTTCGCAAAAGCAAGAACCACCGAAACCCCCACAGCGCCCGCTGCAGCCCAACGCACGGCACGGCGACCCCACATCACGGCACGCGCACGCAACTCGCCAGCCACCCTCATAATCAGCCAGGCGGCCCCCAGCAGGCAATAAGCCGCCACAGCGCACAAACTGACAAACAACGAGAACCACTGATAGCCCGAATGCGTCTGGTAAGTCACCACAACCTGGGCCAGCAAAAAACCATGCGCCAATGCAGTGATCAGCGAGCCCACAGCAAACCCGAACAACCAGCGTGACTGCAGCTCCTGCGGAGCACGCAAGCGCAATTCGAACGACACCGACCGCAACAGCACACCCAGGGCCAACATGCATAAAGGCAAATACAGCTCGCCCATGACACTGCCCCATGCATTGGGAAACGCCGCCACGAAAAGCCCCATGCCCAGAAACAGCCAAAATTCATTGGCATCCCGCCAAGGGCTTAGCAATGACAGCATGCGAGGACGCAAATCGGCTGGGGCGAACAAGGCCAGGCACCCGACCCCAATATCAAAGCCATCCAGAACCGTACCCGCCACGATAATGGCGAAAAGCAAGGCCATGAATACCAACGGCATCCAGAAAGCCGGATCCTGGGCGCTCAGACCCAATGAAATAGCAAATGACGCAATCATGCGCGCCCCCTTCGCCTGGCGATAGGAACGACGCCATAGCGGGCAATATGCCGCAACAGTTGCAAAAAGCCCACCAGGAACAAACCGTAGAAAATCAAATAAGCGATGTAGCCGCCCAGCAGAATGTCGAAATCGATATCGCCCGCGATTTCACTTACCGTAATCGTGCCTGTGACCGCATAAGGAAGCGAGCCAAGCAGCAGGTAAGCCAGCCCTGCTATTAACAGCACCCAGCCTGAAAATGTCATGCCAGCCAATACATGGCGCCATCCCCGCGACAGGGCGCCCGGATCGTAATGCACCTTGTGAGCGCGCCAAAGCGTAATGAAGGCGGCCAGCGCCATCAGCAGGCCTGTCAGAAAAGCCAGGCGAAACGACCAGAATGTCAGGGCGACCGGCGGCATCATGCCCGAAAACTGATCCAGCCCGCGCAAGCTGCCGTTATCATCCCGGCTCACGCCAAAGGCGCCGGCATTACGCCAGACCCACGCAGCCCGATTGACGGCGGCTTCCGCATCAGGCCAGGCAAATAAAACCAGGTCGGCCTGCTGGCCGCTTTGCCAATACGCAGCCGATGCAGCCGCCTTGGCCGGCTGGTGCTTGACTGTCATGTGGCCCGTTCCTGCCACAACCAGGCCCTGCAGCAGCACGGAAACAGCGGCGATATACAAGGCCGTTTTGAACACCAGCCGCCCGCTTTCGTCCACCGGACGGCGCAACGTCTGCCCGGCGACCACGCCAAGCATAAGAAAAGCAACCGTCAAGGCGCTGCCCAGAATAAAGAGGCCGGCATACCACGGCAAAGCCGGGTTAAGCAGCACACCCCACCAGTTTTGCACATGGTATTGGCCATCGACCCAATTGACGCCTGCCGGCACATGCATCCAGGACAGCAGCACCAACAACCAGAAAGACGACACCAGCACGCCTACGGCCACCATGAAAACCAGCAAGGCATGGACCTTGTCGGACACGTAGCGCTGACCGAACAGCATGGCGCCTAGAAAACAGGACTTGAAAATAAACGCCGACAAAATGGCCGCCGCCAAAAGCGGCCCGGCCACGTCGCCGATTTTGTCCATCAGTTGCGGCCAGAGACTGCCGAACTGAATCAGCACCGGCATGCTTGCGGCAAAGCTCAAGATAAAAGCCAACGCAAATACGCGCACCCAAAAACGGTACGCCTCGGTCCAGGGAGCCCGGTCCGCGCCTAACGAGCGTAGCTTGAAATACAGCAACACCCACGCCAGGCCTAGCTCGATGACCAAAAACAGCAACATAAAACCCAGGCTGGAAAAGAACTGGATTTGGGATAACCAAAGGGTCGAATGCATCATAATGTGCGCTAGTTTAGAGCCAGTTCGCGATTTGCGGCCAACGCATGCAAGCAAATAACCCTGAACGTGGCAAAATGCTTACTTCGTCTGCCATTTCTTTGCTTATTCTGTATGACTTCCGTACCCAGCCCCGCACCCGTCTCCAACTTTCTGCGCACGATCATCGATAACGACCTTGCCCAGGGCAGCTACGCCGAAAAGCGCTGGGCTGGCAAACCAGGACCAGCCTCTGTACAGCAACAGGGCAGCGCCGACCCCGCCCGCATTCGCACCCGCTTGCATCCGAAGCTTTTGCTCAGTCGCGAGAGCACTTCCTCGCGCAGTTTATTGAACGGCAGGCCGATCAAATCGTTGATATTGACCGGCGCCGCCCTGCATTCAGGATAAGGAAGCGTACCGGGTACCGCCTCGATCATTGCCAGACGGCCTTCGCCATCGTCTCGTGCTCGAAGACTATATTCGTG
>DATJCP010000003.1:0-4687 GCA_035514715.1 Candidimonas sp. | reverse complement strand
GGTCAAGAGAGGGAGGCCGTGGCATCACGTACGGTCGGCGCATGTAGGTACTATTCTGTCACGTATCTGGCCCTAGGCAGTCTTCCCTTAGGCATCCGCCCGTAAGAAACGTCGTCCGATCAACGCTATTGTGAGGCGCAGCGAGCTGGAGTGGGCCCAGCGAATTTTGAGCGCGCCGCGTAGGTAATCTGGCTCGGGGTACAAGGGCGCGCTGTTTGAGTGCCCGCTTACGGACAGCGTGCTGTCCGTGGCCACGAGTTCGCGCCCGGCCCCGAAAAAGCCAGATTGCCTGCGCGGGTAGTCCCGCAGGGACCGCAGCGATGATTCGCCAGGCCCACCCCAGCTCGCTGCGCCGCATAAGAACGATAGAATCCACAAGAAACAATGAAGCTCGCATAAGAACCGATGAACCGAACATAAGAACCGATGACGTCGACATAATAATTACAGGGCAGGCAGAGGAACGATAAACCCGACGCAAGAACAACAGAACCACCATAAGAACCCCACCGCCAACCAGGCCAAAACAGCACCAACCTCCCCCAGTGCTAAAATCAGAAGCTTTGTAAACCTTAATGACGGGGCCAGGCCTTTTTCGGGTTTTGGCGCCTTGCGAGTTTTGAATGAGCCATACGCCTGCCCAAGATTCCTCCATGGCCAATGCTATCCGCGCATTGGCTATGGACGCGGTTCAACAAGCCAATTCGGGACACCCCGGGGCCCCCATGGGAATGGCAGATATCGCCGAAGCCCTATGGACACGCCACCTGCGCCATAACCCTACTGACCCGAACTGGGCCGGTCGCGACCGCTTCGTCCTGTCCAACGGACACGGCTCCATGCTGATCTATGCACTTTTGCACTTGACCGGCTACGACCTGCCTATGGAAGAACTCAAGAACTTCCGGCAACTGCATTCGCGTACCCCGGGCCACCCTGAAGTCGGCTTCACCGCCGGCGTGGAAACCACCACTGGTCCTCTAGGACAAGGCTTGGCGAACTCTGTGGGCATGGCCCTGGCAGAAGCGCTGCTGGCTCAGGAATTCAATCGCGAAAATCACGCCATTGTCGACCACTACACCTACGCCTTCGTTGGCGACGGCTGCCTCATGGAAGGCATCTCGCACGAAGCATGTTCGTTGGCTGGCACCCTCAAGCTGTCCAAACTTATCGTGTTCTATGATGACAACGGCATATCCATTGACGGGCGTGTAGAGAACTGGTTCGGTGACGATACCCCTAAACGTTTCGAAAGCTATGGCTGGAACGTCGTGCGCGATGTCGATGGTCACGATGTTGCAGCGGTGGATGCCGCTATCGTTCAGGCCAAGCAGTTTGCCAAGCAAGCTCAGGGTCCAACGCTGATTTGCTGCCGTACCGTTATTGGCAAGGGCGCGCCGAATGCCGCCGGCACCGAAAAAGTTCACGGCGCTCCGTTGGGTGCAGAAGAAATCCAGGCGACTCGCGCCGCATTGAACTGGCCTTACGAACCTTTTGATATTCCAGCCGAGATCTATGCGCTCTGGAATGGCAAGAAAAAGGGCCAAGAGCTCCAGTCCGAATGGCAAACCCGTTTCGATGCTTACGCCCAGGCGTTTCCTGCCGAGGCGGCAGAATTCCTGCGCCGCATGGCCAGCGACTTGCCAGTCAACTTTGCCGAGCAAGCGCAAAAACTGATCGAAGTCGCCAATCAAAAAGCGGAAACTGTTGCCAGCCGCAAGGCTTCGCAGTTCGCTATCACTGATTTTGCCAAGTTGCTGCCCGAATTCCTGGGCGGCTCCGCCGACCTGACCGGTTCCAACTTCACTGATTGGAAAGGCGTGGCGCCAGTGCGCGCCGGCGACTTGCACCTGCGTTTCGGCCAGCACATCAATTACGGCGTGCGCGAATTCGGTATGGCCGCCATCATGAATGGCGTGGCGCTGCACGGCGGCTACCTGCCTTTTGGCGGGACCTTCCTGACATTCTCCGATTACTCCCGCAATGCCTTGCGCATGGCTGCCTTGATGAAGCAGCGCGTGGTGCATGTGTTTACGCATGACTCCATCGGCTTGGGCGAAGATGGTCCAACTCACCAATCGGTCGAGCATGCCGCCAGCCTGCGCTTGATCCCCAATCTGCATGTATGGCGTCCTTGCGACACCACTGAAACTACCGCAGCATGGGCTTATGCCATCCAGCGTCCGGCCAGCGTCGGTATGGACGTCAAAGACGGCGGCCCTAGCGCCTTGTTGTTGTCGCGCCAGAACCTGCCTTTCGTTCCTCGCGATGCACAGACTATTGCTGGGATCAGCCGCGGCGGCTATGTGTTGCGCGATGCCGCAAATGCGCAGGCTGTCATTATTGCAACGGGTTCCGAAGTGGGGCTAGCACTGGATGCACAGCAGCAGCTTGCAGCCAAGGGTATTGCCGTTCGCGTGGTTTCCATGCCTTGCACTAATGTCTTCGATGCGCAAGACGCGCAATGGCGTGAATCCGTGTTGCCCAAGGGCTTGCCGCGCGTAGCGGTCGAAGCCGGGGTGACTTCCGGTTGGTACAAATATGTTGGCCTGGATGGCGCTGTGGTCGGTATCGACACGTATGGCGAATCCGCCCCGGCTGGGGTGTTGTTCAAGTTCTTTGGCTTGACCGCCGAGCGCGTTGCTGCGGCTGTCGAACAGGTTTTATAAAACAGGAGAGTAATAATGACGATTCGCGTGGCAATTAACGGCTATGGCCGTATCGGTCGCAATATTCTGCGTGCCCATTACGAAGGCGGTAAAAAGCATGGCATCGAAATCGTGGCCATCAACGACCTTGGCGACCCCAAGACCAACGTCCACCTTACCCGCTTTGACACTGCTCATGGGAAGTTCCCCGGCACGGTTACCGTAGACGGTGATTACATGGTGGTCAACGGCGACAAGATCCGCGTGCTGGCCAATCGCGATCCTTCCGCATTGCCTTGGGGCGAGCTGAACGTCGACGTGGTCATGGAATGCACCGGCTTTTTCACCAGCAAAGAAAAAGCCAGCGCCCACCTTAAGGGCGGCGCCAAGAAAGTCATCATTTCCGCACCTGGCGGCAAAGACGTCGACGCTACGATTGTGTATGGCGTGAACCACGGTGTACTGAAGTCCACCGATACGGTCATTTCCAACGCATCGTGCACGACTAACTGCCTGGCTCCATTGGTGCAGCCACTGCATCAGCAGCTTGGCCTGGTTAGCGGTTTGATGACCACTATCCATGCTTACACCAACGATCAGGTCCTGACCGACGTTTACCACGAAGACCTGCGCCGCGCGCGTTCGGCCACGCACAGCATGATCCCCACCAAAACCGGCGCCGCGTCGGCAGTGGGCTTGGTGTTGCCTGAGTTGAACGGCAAGCTGGACGGCTACGCGATTCGCGTTCCTACCATCAATGTGTCTATCGTCGACCTGTCTTTCGTGTCGGCACGTGAAACCACCGCAGAAGAAGTCAACAGTATCCTGAAGGCCGCCGCAGCCGAAGGTCCACTGAAGGGTATTCTGGAATACAACGACGAGCCTCTGGTGTCGATCGACTACAACCACAATCCTGCTTCCAGCACGGTGGATGCCGGCTTGACCAAAGTGTCGGGCTCGCTGGTCAAGGTGTCTTCCTGGTACGACAACGAATGGGGTTTCTCCAATCGCATGCTTGATACCACGGTTGCCCTGATGTCGGCCAAGTAATCGGCTTTCTTCCTGGTACAAGGGCGGGGGAACCCGCCCTTGCCACGTCTGCCTAGCGGCAGAGGATACTTCTCATGTCTACCATTAAAACTCTTTCTTCTTTGGCAAAAACGGGCGCGCTCGCCGGCAAGCGGGTGTTTATTCGCTCCGACCTGAATGTGCCCCTTAACGACGGCGTGATTACCGAAGATACGCGTATCCGCGCTTCGGTGCCGGCCATACGCATGGCGCTGGATGCCGGCGCGGCCGTTATGGTCACTTCGCACCTGGGCCGGCCAACCGAAGGCACGGTAACCCAGGCCGATACGCTTGCCCCGGTTGCTGCGCGCTTATCCGAATTGCTGGGCCAGCCCGTTACGCTGGTCACTGACTGGGTCAATGGTGTAACGACCAGCCTGGGTCAGGTCTTTTTGTTGGAAAACTGCCGTTGCAATGTGGGTGAAAAGAAAGATGACCCCGAGCTGTCGAAAAAAATGGCGGCCTTGTGCGATGTCTATGTGAACGACGCTTTCGGTACTGCCCATCGCGCTGAAGCGACCACGCACGGCATTGCCAAGTACGCGCCAGTTGCGTGCGCCGGCCCCTTGCTGGAGGCTGAGCTGCTGGCCTTGGGGCGTGCTTTGAAAGAACCTAAGCGGCCTTTGGTCGCCATTGTGGGCGGCTCCAAGGTGTCAACCAAGCTGTCGATCTTGCAGTCCCTGGCCGATAAAGTCGATCAATTGGTTGTAGGCGGGGGTATTGCCAATACGTTCATGCTGGCAGCGGGCCTTTCCATCGGCAAGTCGCTTGCCGAGCCGGATCAAGTGGACCAGGCGCGTGCCGTCATCGATATGATGAAGCAGCGTGGTGCCGCCGTGCCGATTCCCGTTGATGTTGTGTGCGCGAAAACTTTCAGTGCCGATGCCGAAGCGACGGTAAAAGCCGCCGACCAAGTTGCCGACGACGATCAGATTTTGGATATCGGTCCGGAAACCGCCGAGCAACTGGCC
>DATJCP010000002.1:0-5036 GCA_035514715.1 Candidimonas sp. | reverse complement strand
GCCCCGTCCATTTGTCGTTGGCGTTCAACCCATCGCACCTGGAAATCGTCAATCCCGTGGTTGAAGGTAGCGTACGCGCCCGCCAGGATCGCCGTGGCGACGAGACTGGCGCCCAGGTTCTACCTGTGCTGGTGCACGGCGACGCGGCCTTTGCAGGCCAGGGTGTGGTCATGGAAACCCTTAACCTGGCGCAAACGCGCGGTTACGGCACCGGTGGCACGCTGCATATCGTTATCAATAACCAAATTGGTTTTACGACCTCTGATCCGCGCGATACCCGTTCTACGCTGTATTGCACCGATGTCGTAAAAATGATTCAGGCGCCAGTGTTCCACGTCAATGGCGACGACCCTGAAGCCGTTGTGTACGCTACCCAACTGGCTCTCGATTACCGCTTGCAGTTCCACCACGATGTCGTGGTCGATATCGTCTGCTTCCGCAAGTTGGGCCACAACGAACAAGACACACCGTCGCTTACCCAGCCGCTGATGTACAAAAGCATAGGTAAGCACCCTGGCACACGCAAAGTCTACGCTGACAAGTTGGTGGCGCAAGGCATTCTGACCGAAGAAGAAACGGATCAACTGGTTAAAGACTACCGTCAACTCATGGAAGACGGCCAGCGCACCATTGAGCCGGTACTTACCGATTACAAAAACAAGTACGCCACCGATTGGTCGCCGTTCCTGGGCGCCAAATGGACCGATCAGGCCGATACCGGCGTGCCGCTAGCTGAACTCACCCGTATCGGTGAAAAGCTTACCGCCATACCTGAAAACTTTACCGTGCACTCGCTCGTCAATAAGTTGCTGAACGACCGGCGCAACATGGCGCGCGGCGAACAGAACATCGACTGGGGCATGGGTGAACATTTGGCCTTTGCCACGCTGGTTGCCAGCGGCTACGCCATACGTATTACCGGCCAAGACTCCGGCCGGGGTACGTTTACTCACCGGCATGCAGTGTTGCACGACCAGAAGCGCGAGCGCTGGGACGACGGCACTTATATTCCGCTGCAAAACGTATCTGAAACCCAGGCGCCTTTCACTGTTATCGACTCGGTGCTCTCCGAAGAAGCCGTGTTGGCTTTTGAGTATGGCTACGCTACAGCCGAACCCAATACTCTTACCATCTGGGAAGCCCAGTTCGGCGACTTCGTCAATGGCGCTCAGGTTGTGATCGACCAGTTCATCACATCAGGGGAAGCGAAATGGGGCCGTCAGTGCGGTCTTACTTTGATGCTGCCGCACGGCTACGAAGGTCAAGGCCCCGAGCACTCCTCGGCGCGTATCGAACGTTTCCTGCAACTGTGCGCCGACAACAATATCCAGGTTGTGCAGCCCACTAACGGCGCGCAAATCTTCCACTTGTTGCGTCGCCAGATGATCCGGCCTTTCCGTAAGCCGCTGGTCATTCTTACGCCCAAGTCCTTGTTGCGCAACAAAGATGCAACATCGCCGCTTGCCGACCTGGCCAATAGCCAGTTCCTGCCGGTCATCGGGGAACAAAACGCGGATATCGATCCGGCCGCCGTTACTCGCGTGCTGGTATGTTCGGGCAAGGTCTATTACGATATCGTTCATGCCCGCAAGGAAGCTGGCCGTAACGACGTGGCGATATTGCGTGTTGAACAGTTGTATCCGTTTGCGCACAAGTCCTTCCAGGCCGAACTGCAAAAATATACCAACGCCAAGGAAATTGTCTGGGTCCAGGATGAACCCCAGAACCAAGGCCCCTGGTTCTATATTCAGCATCACTTGTATGAAAACATGGCTGATGGTCAAAGGCTGGGCTATGCAGGGCGTGCCGCTTCGGCATCTCCGGCAGTGGGCTACCTGGCCAAGCACCAAGAGCAGCAACGGAACTTGCTAGAGCAAGCTCTGGCGCCCAAGTTCAAAAGCTTCATGCTGACTAAATAATTTTTCAAAACGGAATACATACCATGGCTATTACTGATGTTCTCGTTCCCCAGCTTTCCGAATCGGTTTCCGAGGCAACGTTGCTCACTTGGAAAAAACAACCCGGTGAAGCTGTCGAGGCTGACGAGATTCTGATAGAAGTCGAAACGGATAAAGTGGTTCTGGAAGTGCCCGCACCAGCTTCGGGCGTGCTCAAGGAAATCGTCAAGGGTGACGGAAGCAGCGTGACTTCTGGCGAAGTCATGGCTCGCATCGACACCGAAGGCAAAGCCGCAGCCGCAGCACCAGCCGCCGAAGCCGCTCCTGCGGCCGCAGCTCCCGCCGCCTCGGCGCCGGCTGCTGCATCGGCAGCTTCTGCCGTGGCATCTCCTGCCGCAAGCAAGATTTTGGCTGAAAAGGGCGTTGACGCCGCTTCGGTCGACGGTTCCGGCCGCGGTGGCCGCATCACCAAGGGCGATGCGCTGGCTGCTAGCAGTGCTCCGGCCAAGAAGGCTGCCGCTCCTGTAGCACCTCCAACTTTGTCGCTCGACGGCCGCCCTGAACAGCGCGTACCCATGAGCCGCCTGCGCGCCCGCGTTGCAGAGCGTCTGTTGCAGTCGCAAGCCGACAACGCCATCTTGACGACTTTCAACGAAGTCAACATGCAAGGCATTCTCGACCTGCGTAAAAAGTACAAAGACCAGTTCGAAAAAGAGCACGGCGTCAAGCTGGGCTTTACTTCGTTCTTCGTCAAGGCAGCTGTTGCAGCGCTGAAGAAGTACCCGGTTGTCAACGCCTCGGTAGACGGCAAAGACATCATCTACCACGGTTACTTCGACATCGGCATCGCCGTTGGCAGCCCACGCGGCCTGGTTGTGCCAATTTTGCGCAATGCAGACCAAATGTCGATTGCCGACATCGAGAAGCAAATTGCCGATTTCGGCAACCGCGCTCGCGACGGCAAGCTGACTCTTGAAGAACTCACCGGCGGTACGTTCTCGATTTCCAATGGTGGCGTGTTCGGTTCCATGCTGTCCACTCCCATCATCAATCCTCCGCAGTCGGCCATTCTGGGCATTCATGCCACGAAAGACCGTGCGGTTGTCGAGAACGGCCAGATCGTGATTCGCCCCATGAATTACCTGGCCATGTCCTACGACCATCGTATTATCGATGGACGTGAAGCTGTGCTGGCCCTGGTGGCTATCAAGGAAGCGCTGGAAGATCCTCAGCGTCTGTTGCTGGACGTCTAAAGCATGCAGGTGACGGCATAAATACCCGGCGGGCGCTCCTGGAAATGGGCGCGCCTCAGCCGGGTTTTTGTTTCATGGCAACGTCGCCTTCCCATGACTCGCGAACCCCTTGCCGGGTTTGCCTCAACACTATCTAGATCGAGAAAAAATATGGCTAAACAATTTGACGTGGTCGTCATCGGTGCGGGCCCTGGTGGGTATATTGCCGCAATTCGCGCAGCACAGCTGGGCTTGAATGTGGCTTGTATCGATGCATGGAGCACCGCCGACGGCAAACCGGCGCCTGGCGGCACCTGCACCAACGTAGGCTGCATTCCTTCCAAAGCGCTGTTGCAGTCTTCCGAACACTACGAGCAGGCAAATCACCATTTTGCCGAGCACGGTATCGAAATCAAGGGTATCGAGCTCAAGCTCGACACCTTGGTTGGCCGCAAGGACACCGTAGTCAAGCAGAATAACGACGGCATCTTGTACTTGTTCAAGAAGAACAAGGTTACTTATTTCCACGGTACGGGTTCGTTCGTCGCGTACGTCGATGGCGGCTGGTCCATCAAGGTCTCGGGTAAAGCCGAAGACGACTTGGTTGCCAAGCATGTCATCATCGCCACCGGCTCGTCCCCACGCGCCTTGCCTGGCCTGCCGTTTGACGAAACCCAAGTCCTGTCCAATGACGGCGCCTTGCGTATTCCTGGCGTGCCCAAGAAACTGGGCGTTATCGGCGCAGGCGTTATCGGCCTTGAGCTGGGCAGCGTCTGGCGTCGCCTGGGTGCCGAAGTAACCATACTTGAAGCCATGCCTGATTTCCTAGCCGTGGCCGACCAGCAGGTTGCCAAGGAAGCCCAGAAGGCTTTTGCCAAGCAAGGTCTGGCTATTCATACCGGCGTCAAAATCGGCGAAGTCAAGGCAACGGCCAAATCGGTTACCGTGCCTTATACCGACGCTTCCGGCGCGGAACAGAAACTGGCTGTAGATAAGCTTATCGTTTCCATCGGGCGCGTGCCCAATGTCGCAGGCCTGGGCGTTGAAACCGTGGGTCTCAAGCTTGACGAGCGCGGCTTCATCGTTGTGGACGACGATTGCAAGACCAATCTGCCCAACGTGTGGGCGGTTGGTGACGTGGTACGCGGTCCCATGCTGGCGCACAAAGCCGAAGAGGAAGGCGTTGCCGTGGCTGAGCGTATCTCGGGTCAGCACGGTCATGTCAATTTCGACACGATTCCATCGGTCATCTACACCTCGCCGGAAATTGCCTGGGTTGGCAAGAACGAGCAGCAGCTCAAGACCGAAGGCCGCGAATACAAGGCCGGAAGCTTCCCCTTTATGGCTAACGGCCGCGCTCGAGCGCTAGGCGACACCACGGGTTTCGTCAAGATTCTTGCCGATGCCAAGACAGACGAAGTCTTGGGTGTGCACATTATCGGCCCATTGGCTTCCGAGCTGATCTCCGAAGCCGTGACCATCATGGAATTCCGCGGCGCAGCCGAAGACATCGCCCGGATCTGCCATGCGCATCCAACCTTGTCCGAAGCAATGAAAGAGGCTGCCTTGGCAGTCGATAAGCGTACGCTTAACTTTTAATCGTTGATTTCGCACATAGCGTGACCTGATGAAGGGCGGGTAATGACTCGCCCTTCGTCGTTATACGAGCTTGTTTTATGAATGTTCTTGAGTATTACCACCAGACACTGGAAGAGCGCGGTTATCGCAGCGACGAGGCGCAACTGAACGCCATAGAGCGTCTTCAGGTGTATTTTGATGATTGGATTAATTTCAAGAAGGCTCGTTCATCGTCTTTCAAGAAGATTTTCCGGCGCCCCGACGTACCTCGCGGCGTGTATCTGTGGGGCGGCGTAGGGCGCGGGAAAAGCTTTTTAATGGATGCGTT
>DATJCP010000001.1:0-2848 GCA_035514715.1 Candidimonas sp. | reverse complement strand
CCGGGAGTCTGAACTTACCTCCCCCCCTTTCAAAATGGGTCCGCCTTGCTCATCCGATAGCGGCTTTGTTGCGACCAGAAAACTATTTGCTGCAAGAACCGTTTGCTGCAGCCCAGGCCATAAACCGTCCGTATACCCATTAGTAGCAATAACGACCCGATCAGCAACCACAACGGAACCATTATCTGTCGTTATCTGCCAAGAGCCATCGACTTTCTCGATCTTGACCGCACGCGATTTACCGTGCACAGCCACGCCAAGATGCTGAGCGACACGCACTAATCCTCGAACATAACTGAGCGGTTGTATGCTGCCAGCGCGATAATCGACCCAACCGCCTACAAACCCCTTTCCTCCGACACGTTCCGCAACGGCGGAGCGATCCAGCAATTCGACACGAACGCCTCTCTTTTCCCACTGTCTGGCTCGTCGCTCCATGAGTTGCAGCAGCTTGGGGGAATGCGCCGTCTGGATCCAACCTTTACGGATAGCATCACATTCAATGCCGTATTTTTCGATCAGATTGAAAACCACATCTGCCGCGCCGGCGGCCAATTGAATAACTCCTTCAGCATGCTCCTCGCCCAATCTGGCTCGCAACTCATCTGGATCGTACTTTAGCCCTGGAATAACTTGCCCACCGTTGCGGCCCGACGCCCCCCATCCCGGCTGTTCCGCATCCAGCACGCAAACCTGGACTCCTTTTTCAGCCAAATGCAGCGCTGTCGACAAGCCAGTAAAGCCCGCCCCAATGACGGCAACATCGGAGCGAACCTTGCCACTCAACTGAGATGTGAACTGCGCAGGCGTCGCGGTAGCCGCCCATAATGAAGGCGGAAAGGGTTGTTCAGTATAAGCAGCGTTCATTGACGGCTCCTGGCATAACCCTTGCTATAGGGATCGACAGCGGCATATGCAAACTGATCGTCATGCATGGCAATCACAGGGCGCGCCAACTCGTAGCCATAACCCTGGTGTTGCTCAGAGACCAGTTTGGTCTCCCCCGATAGCTCGCTCATTTTTTTTACGATCGGCTCAAGCCGCTCGGAAACTAGCAAAGCCGTGCCGCTGGCGTCAATGCGTGGCGCAGCCAAGGCCTCTTCGGCGTTCATGCGCCGTTCGACCAGATTCAGTACGACCTGCACCACCGCATTAATGATGCGCCTGCCTCCCGGCGCACCGACTGCTGCTAGGGTGCGCCCCTGACGAGTCAACATCACGGGTCCCATATTTGCCAAAGGCCGTTTTCCGCCAGCTATGCTGTTGGCCGCGTTGGGCCTGGCGTTAAACCAGCCCATGGCGGCATCAAACAGCAATCCGGTACGCTCGCACACCACCTTTGCTCCGCAATGATTGGCGGCAGTGTGCGTAATTGAAACGGCCATACCATGCTCATCAGTCACAGACACATGCGTTGTACCTGCTGTCGGTTCCGTACTGCCCAGCGGCGACCACTGGACTTTTTCAGCTTGATTTTCTTGATATGCCCAAGGGTCATGCGCGGCGTGCCTGGCAAAATAGTTCCAAGGTGTTTCCGATAAGGAGACACTCCGTGGCGCGGGGTGACCTGCCATAATATTTTCGGCAATATAGCGCGCGTATTCAGCAGAAAGCAGTCCCTGATCCGGCACCGAGACAAAGTCCGGATCGCCAAGCCAATGATAGCGATCAGCAAATGCGTGCCAACTAGCTTTAGCAAGATGCTCAAGGCGCTGTGGTGTGTCGTCCGTCAGTAGTTCATCAGAGTGGAGCGCCTGCCATATATTCAGGATTTGCAGCTGTGTGACCGCACCGCAGGGCGCAGCGGGTGTCCAAATATCGCAATCTCGAAACCTCAACCGGCGCGGCACAGTGAATTTAGGGCGGACTCCCAGAAGATCCTCGCGCGACAACAATCCGCCTAACTCATGGTGAGTCTGAAGAAAAGACTCACCAAGTGAGCCGGAGTAAAAAGCATCGGCCCCGAGCGCCGCTATTTGCTCAAGCGTACTTCCCAGCGCTTTTTGCTGTATCAACACAGGCTGTCCAAGCGTAGCGGCTCCCAAGTGCGCCGATGCTGGCGGCAGGCCATCGCGCAAAAAAAGCTGACTTGCCCCCTTGTCATTGCGCAATGCCGCCAGATTATCCAGCGCTTCCAGCGCGAAATACGGATCGGCACTGAAACCTTCGAAAGCCGCTTCGATAGCCGGGCTCAATACCGTCGCAAGCGGCAACTTGCCATAGCGCGCATGGGCGGCAGTAAGTCCCGCCAGCGTCGCCGGCACCCCTGCAGCCGAAGCGCCTTGTACGTTCTCGTCGTTCACCACCGTCGAAACCCCCAAACCGCGGTCAAGCAGGCGGCTACCATCGATCTGGAACATGCCTTCATGAGCGCGCATGGGTGCTCTGGGGCCGAACTCCATACTGTGCACTACACCATCAGGCATGCTCAGCAGGAGGAAGCCGGATCCCGCTAGCGTTGTTTCCATCGGTTCTACGACTCCCGCGACAAACGCCGCTGCAACGCCGGCATCTACCGCGTTGCCGCCCCGATCCAGCATGTCGATCGCGGCGGCAACGCTCGACTCCCGTGCCGCCGCCACAGCGCCGTTCTTTCCATATACCGCTGACCGCGAGATGTTTTGCTGTGATTTCACCCAAGCTCCTCGAATGATCCAAATATCTTGACAAGCCTTCTAACGCCGGTAAGTTTTAGTACAGAGCAGGAGTAACAGCCCAAATGACCTCACAGTCGGCATCGCCAACTGCCCAGAAGCGATAGCGAGCACTGGCCTTGAATGCAAACGAGTCATTCTGGTTGAGGATATGCTCCTGGCCATTAATTTCAAGCCCCAGGCAACCAGCCAAG